>JAYUSV010000174.1:0-6696 GCA_043755495.1 Synechococcales cyanobacterium | reverse complement strand
CCTAATCTTGGGGCATTATGAGCAAATCGGCGATCAAACCAGCAGAGATTAGTGGCGTAGTTCCTGGCTCGATCGCCGAGGAAGTCGGCTTCAGTGCGGGCGATCGACTAGTAGCCATCAATGGTCAGCCCTTGCGGGACTTGATTGACTATCGTTTCTTCTGTGCTGAAGAATTCCTCACATTAGAAGTATTAGACGATCGCAATCGCCCCCACAGCATTGAAATCGAAAAAGATTTTGACGAAGATCTGGGCTTGGAGTTTGCGTCGGCTTTGTTTGATGGCCTAATTCAATGCAACAACCGTTGCCCTTTTTGCTTCATTGACCAACAGCCCCCCGGTAAACGGGCTTCGCTGTACTTAAAGGATGACGATTATCGCCTGAGCTTTTTGTACGGCAGCTATCTGACTCTGACTAACCTGAGCAGTAATGAATGGGAAAGAATCGATCGGTTACGTCTTTCTCCATTGTTTGTCTCGGTTCATGCCACTAATCCTGAGGTGCGCTGCCGCTTATTACAAAATGATCGGGCAGGCCAAATCTTAGAAAACCTAGCTTGGTTCCAGGAGCATCGCCTACAAATTCATGCCCAAGTCGTTCTCTGTCCCGGCATCAATGACGGCGCAGAGCTAGAGCGCACTATTCGAGACTTGGCATCCTTTCATCAAGGTGATGTTCCTGCGGTGGCTTCGGTAGCCGTAGTACCGGTTGGACTCACTAAATTTCGTCCGCCCAGTGAAGATCCTTTGGTGCCAGTGAGTATTGCCGATGCCCAGCAGGTGATTAAGCAAATAGAAGCCCTGCAAGCTGAGTTTCGCCAAGCCTATGACTCCACCTTCGTCTGGTTAGCCGATGAGTGGTATCTGATTGCTCAGCAAGAACTCCCCAGCAGTGCAAGTTACGAGGATTACCCTCAACTAGGCAATGGAGTGGGTTCAATCCGGCGCTTTATTGACGATTTCACTGCTGAAATTGCCGAATGTCAGCCACCAGCTCAAGCTGTAACTTATACTTGGGTAGTGGGTAATGCGGTTGCTCAGGCTTTTGAGCCAATCATCGATCGACTGAACCAGTTTGCAGGCTTGCAAATTAATTTGGTGCCGATCGCCAGCGACTACTGGGGACAAACCATGACTGTGACTGGTCTAATCACTGGTCAAGATTTGGTAAAAAACCTCCAGAATTTGCCTTTAGGTGATGGAATATTGATACCAACAGTAATGCTCAAACACGATGAGGCCAAATTCCTTGATGATATGACTCTCGCCGAGTTGGAGCAAATATTGGGCATACCGGTCTTGCCAGTTGTGGATATTGCTGATTTTTTAACCATAGTTGGCATAACAACCTATTAAACTGATGACAACCGGGTCTAAAAAATGCTAACTAGTATTTAAGCGCCATGTCAAAACTTTCATCAAGCTGAATTTTAGAGACCCAGCTTGCAGTGCCCAAATTGATTGTGAATTAACATCTAAGAACTAACCACAAATGACTATTTTTAAACCGTCTCAAACTCTTGGTGCAATATTCCTTTTAACTGCTTCTGCAGCGGCACCAGCTAGCGCCCAAAACAATGCTCCGGCGCCAGCCAAGAGTCCGAATCAGAACCAGAATCTGCTACAGCGCCAATCTCGACCTAGCGATGTGCTGATTCGGACTACTCGCATCCTAACCTTGCGCCAAGCCTTAGATTTATCCGAAAAAAATAACCGCGAGATCGAAGCTGCTCGCTTACAGACCGATCGCAGTTCGGCAGCAATCAAAGAAGCTCAAGCAGCGGAGTCTTTGACCGTAACTGCCGATGGATCACTAACTAATAGCGGTGCACCAGTAATTTCCAACAATCCTTTAGGGAATCCTGGTACGCCCCTACGAGCTGGTATTGAAGCTGGCTATGCTATTTCTTCGGCTGGTCGTAACAGTAGCCGAGTAAAAGCCGCTGAGGGTCAGTTAGCCGTCGATCAATTAGAAGTCGATCGCATTGCCCGTCGAGTCCGATTGGATGTAATTACGGCCTACTATGATTTGCAGGAAGCTGATGAACAGCTCAAAATCAACAAAGCTGCGGTCAAAAACTCCGAGCGTAGTTTGCGCGATGCCAGACTGCAAGAGCAGGCTGGACTGGGCACCAAGTTTGACGTGATTCGTGCTGAGGTGCAAAAAGCCACTGCTGAGCAAGATGTTACAAGGACTACCAGTCAGCAGCTAAATGCTCGCAAGCGGTTGGCTCAAATTTTGAATGTTACCGAAAACGTGGAATACACCACCCCTGCGGAAGAAGTTGTCCGTCGTGGTAATTGGACTGTCAGTTTGGAGAACAGCATTATCTTGGCTTATGGCAACCGTCCAGAGCTGAAGCAGGCAGGTATTCGACGAGAGATCGGGGTTCAGCAAGCTAATGAAGCTGCTGCTGGGGATCAGCCTCAGATCGGTTTGTTTGCTCGTTATGATCTGGGTAAAGATTTTCAGCAATCGGCTGGGTTTGCTGACAATTACAGCGTGGGAGCTAGAGTCAGGTGGGACTTCTTAGATGGGGGCGCTGCCAGTTCGCGGGCTGCTCAAGCTCGTGCTAGCCAGTCAGTCGCCGATACTCAGTATATTTCTAACCGCGATCAGATTCGTCTGCAAGTGGAGCAATCTTACAACACCCTTAAATCTGACGACCTCAATATTGTTACTGCTACTGGCGGACTAAAACAGGCCGAAGAAAGTCTGCGGTTGGCGCGTTTGCGCTTTGCGGCTGGGGTCGGTACCCAAACTGATGTAATTAGTGCTGAAACAGAATTGACTAGAGCTAAGAGCAATCGCCTAAGAGCTGTAATTGGTTACAACCGTTCTCTTTCTACCTTAAGAAATGCGGTGTATATAGGCAAATTTTAGCTAATTGGCACTTTGAAAGATTTAGAGATTTATATTTTAGAGAGGCGATCGAATTATTCGATCGCCTCCCCCCTTGGCAAACGAGCCAAAACTCTTGATAATTCTTAATATTAAGTTAGCTGGAAAAATATGAGCACCATCACCTTTGCCAAAGAAAACAAGGAAGTTGTTATCGCCCTGGGTTCTAACCTACGCGAGAAGGCTGTCCAAAATGGCATTGATATGTACACATTCAAGGGCAAGATGATGAATTGCGGCGGCTATGGCCAATGCGGTATGTGCAAAATCGAAATTCTTGAAGGTGCCGAAAACCTCTCACCGCGCACTGAGTTTGAAGAAAAGAAGCTAAAAAACAAGCCTGACAACTTTCGGTTAGCCTGTCAGACGATCGTGAATGGCCCTATTAAGGTCAACACCAAGCCAGCTTAGAACTTGATGATTTTGCTTGCTGCGATAGTCGCTCTGCGGTATGCTAGCTCTAAATATTCGGTAAATTATTAATTGAGAAAAAAGTATGCAAACTAATACTCTTGGCTTTGTAGCTAGCCTGCTATTTATTCTGGTCCCCTCGATTTTTTTGATAATTCTATATATCCAAACAAATACTCGTGACACTGGCGCTTAGTATTTGCGTGTCTGGTAATATCAGCCGCTAAGACATCTTGAATGCCTAAGAATTACAAAAAGAGCAAAGTAGAAATATACCTTGCTCTTTTTATTGTTCTAGGACATTCGCGCACCAGCCAAATCCAGTTGCAGGGTTCGCACGATCGGCTCTATGCCCATCAGTTGCCAAGCCTCAGACATTGCCGTGACTACCTGGCTAGCTCTGCTTTCATCTACCAATGCTAACAAAGTTGGCCCGGCACCACTAATCACCAGGCCATAAGCTCCCCCTGCCACAGCAGCCTGTTCAATCTCAGCATAGCCTTTGATCAACCTTTGACGGTAGGGCTGATGAATCCGATCAACTAATCCGGCTCTCACCCATTGGCCGTTACCAGTTTCTAAACCACGCATTAGCAAGGCTAGATGGGAAATATTAAACACCGCATCAGCACGACTGTAAGTATTCGGTAACACCTCTCTAGCCTCAGCAGTAGCAAGTTCAAAGTTGGGGATCGCTACTACCGGCACAATAGTCGAATGCCAAGGTACATCACAAATTTCCCATTTTTCGCCGTAGCTGGCTGCCAACCGACAGCCGCCGATTAAAGCTGGCACCACGTTATCTGGGTGGCCTTCCATAGCGATCGCCATGGCCATAATTTCTGCCGGACTCAATGGAAACCCGGCGATACCATTGCCACCCAAAAGTCCCCCCACGATCGCGGTAGCAGAACTTCCTAATCCCCGCGCTAGGGGCACTTCTAAGTTGATTTCTAGTTGAATTCCGGGAACTGGGCGCTGCAGTCGATCGAACACCTTTACAAAGGCTTGATAGGCCAAGTTTTGTTCATCTACATTTACTTGATCGGCCTCGGCACCATTGGCAACAATCTTTAGGCCATCTGCCAAGGTAAAAGTAAATTGGTTGTAAAGACTCAATGCTGCACCAATGCAGTCGAAACCCGCACCTAAATTGGCAGTGGTGGCTGGTACTTTAACGCTGACTGACATGGGTAACGACTCCGATTTTGACTGTAGGCTATTCTACAGAATATTTCGGAGCATGAGGCAAAATATTAAGGTTGATTAAGGCTACTTCCAACCACCATAAACGAATAATACTGTGAATAGCCGTGGCAAAATTAGCCAAGCCGCAACCATTAAAGAGGCCATCGCTGAGATTAAAACAGCACCGGCGGCGCAGTCTTTAGCAACCTTAGCTAACTCGTGGTAGGTTTTTTCTACAGTCAGGTCTACTACTGATTCGATCGCGGTATTCAACAGTTCTAGAGTGAGCACCAAGCTACAGACGATCGAAATAATGGCCATTTCTACCGGAGGCAACCTGAGAAAGGCTCCTAGACAAACTGCCAAAGTCCCGACGGCACAATGCACCCGAAAGTTGCGCTGAGTCATGAAAGCATAGCTTACTCCCGCCGAAGCGTAGCGGAAGCTAGCAAAAAAATTGTTGGCCACCTGCAAAGCCATGTCACGCTTGTGCGCAGGCTTCTTACTAACTAATCCAGAAGCTTTAGTTGACATAGGAAGAGAGGTAATTACTGTAGATTCGTCCAGTTTAGGCTCCATCGCTTGTTTCCCCCACCGTAAAAAATATGAATTATTTGCTCGTATTTATCATGCTAGTAATACTTATAGCTTAGTATCGCTTAAGGGCTGTGTCTCGATTGTGATATCAATTGTTCCCAGTAAAATATCTTGACAAGCCAACATTTCTGCCAAGCTCTGGTCGTCTGGGTGATCCCAGCCCAGTAAATGTAAAAACCCGTGACTGGCTAACCATAACAATTCGATCGAGATAGAATGCCCCTGCACATCGGCCTGCTTCTGAGCGGTTTCCATAGAAATAATAATATCACCCAAGTAAAGGGGCAAATTATCCATCTCGGACGGCAAAATCATCTCGTCTTCGAGGGCGGCAAAAGCCAATACGTCGGTAGGCCGATCGATTTGGCGATATTGGGCATTGAGACTCCGAATTTCGGTATCATCGGTCAGCCGCAGGGTGATCTCGTAATCTGCTGCTGGGGGTAAGCCTAAGTCGGGCTGAGCAATCCAGGTCTGAAAGTGTGCTGACCAAATGGATTCATCCAGGCCAAGAGTAGGTTGGTCAAGGGTATTTTGAACAGTAAGCTCTAGCATTTAGCGGGTCAGGTAGGCCAAGCCGATAAATAGCACTAACAAGCCTGCGGTGCTCAAGAAAAAATGCTGAAGCGATTTGCTCCGTTTACGCACCATATTACGCATGGCGAGTTTAACGTAGCTACCGGGTGGTTTGATAGGTTCGGTGCCAGAAGATTCTGGATTGGGGATGATTACATCAGCCAATTCGAGATTTTCTTGGTTTTCTGGATTAGTGGTTTCAGCAGTCATAAGATAAAGGGTATTTAAATAGTGAAATATCTCATACCAAAAGCCCGCATAGCATTGCGGGCAATGTTGATGGACAGAATTTTTTAGCTGCTCCAGCTTTCCCGATCTTCGCGGCCACCTAGGCTGTTGCGGCTACCTGGATTTCCGGCAACTCCATTTTTAGCTTTCTTGGCGCTGCGCTGAAGAGCATCGAGCCGAGATTCATAGCGGCGACGAAGGCTCTTTTTAGAGGTGTCATCGATCAGAGATTTCAGGGCACTGGCAAGGCTCTTATAGGCGTTAGGGAGGGTATAGCCAAACCTGGTAGCTAGGGCGATCGCTTTTTCGTCGGCATCGATCGACTCTTTGACATACCGCTCGTTGTTGTTGCGCACATACAAGCGATAACCCGAGATACCACAGAGCGATAGAGCCAACACCAACAGCAGGCCATCCCGCACCCATAACTCACCCACGGCACCACCAAGACCAATGGCTAGTGCGGCCATTTCCCAGCCATCCCGAGGGATGGTGTCTTGCTGGACGCGCGCTACTTCATGCCAAAACAGCAGATTACGCTGGTCGATCGCCAGTTTTTCCCATTTGACCAAGTCGATTTGAATTTCCACTTGATCTTTTCCAATTTCTTCGCACCGCACTAAGGGTGGATTGACTTCGGTGGTGGTTTCCACTGTCACCCAACTTTGCAGTTCGGGGGGAATGATACTCTTCAAGCGGCGCAGCTCACTCATTTCCGCGCGAGCAGAGGCAGTAGTGTAGGACATAGGTTGTCTGAAGTTCGATCGAGATATTTTCTAATTGTAGCCATTCATC
>JAYUSV010000173.1:0-2312 GCA_043755495.1 Synechococcales cyanobacterium | reverse complement strand
CGGCTGCTGCTACTGCGTTTGTTTTGTCTAGTCCTGGTGGTGAAGTGGTGCTGAAAAAAGGTACTGACTTGCAGCTAAAGCTCAAATCCAATTTAGATCCAAATTAACTACTTGAAGTTAATTGTTAGGCTAGATAGAATATTATCTGGCCAACTAAATTAGCTCATCTGCAATCATTAATGATAATGCTGCTTTGCTAGTTTACTCAAGCGTCCAGGAGGTGCAGATTGCTAGCTAAGATTTTCTCGCTCTCAACTAATCCAATGGTAAGATGTTGAGAAACTATACTGTTTGGCAAGCTCCTTTTATTCGTGATAATTTGCCGGTAATAGGTTACTTAGCTTGGCAAGGCTTTAAACGGACTGGTTGGGGATTGCTCGCCTGTTACGTTGAGCCTCTGCCGGTGAATACTGATCTCAGGTGTTACTCCTGGAACTTCACAACTCAGTTTGTGTCAGGTCAATATATTGCCGGTTGTTTATTGGAGCTAGAAATACCTCCATTAGATATCCCTGGCCTAGTTCTTGATATTCAGCAGTACAACCCACAACAGGAAATAATTGTACTGCTGCGATCTAGGGGGTCAATTGATGCTCAGTCGGTCAACATCTGTTGGCTAAAAAATCTAGTTAGTACTCCCCTAGAATTCTATGGGCAAGTGCTCGATCGATGGGATGAGTTTATGCTCGATGCTCACGATCATGCTCCACTGTAAGTTATCAATCGAGAGTATTTATCAAATGTCAGATGTGATTAAGAAGTCAGATTTCGTGCTTACTCCCTACATGAAGAGTAATGATTGGCGGGCAACTTACCAAATTCTAAATACGGTTATTCCCTACTTGTTGCTGTGGTTTTTGGCTGTGAAAGCTGCGCCAATTTCCCTTTGGTTTTTGCCGCCAATCATGGCCTTGATTACTCTTTTTGCAGTACGTTGTTTTTCTCTGATGCATGACTGCGGCCATTACTCATTGTTTAATTCTAAAAAAGTTAATCGGGTGGTGGGTTTTTGTCTGGGCGTAATTAATGCTATTCCGCAATATCCCTGGTCACGGGGACACGCTTTTCACCATAAAACCAACGGTGACTGGCAGCGCTATCGCGGGCCGTCGGGTTTGATTTCTACTGAAGAATTTTCCCGACTCAGCCCAGCCGGTCAGAAGCGCTATGAACTGCTCCGCAAACCTTGGATGATTGTTCCTGGTGGATTCTTTTATTTGGCAATTAAGCCTAGAATGGCGCTGATTTTGGGCATTTATGGTTTAACTCGTCATGCTTTTGCTTGCTGGAAGAAAAAGTCTGGATTGAGCTTTGCTGAAATTTTCTCTTCTTATGAATCGCGAAATTGGTATACTGTCGCTGAGTTTTGGGACTTGCTGCTAAATAACATTGTGGTCATTGGTAGTTGGATTACTCTAAGCCATTTTTTGGGAGCAGGTTTCTTTTTGGGCATTTACTCTGTGACTCTGACTTTTGCTGCTGCCATCTTCATTTGCGTATTCTTTGTGCAGCATAATTTTGAGGGTTCTTATGCTCACAAAACCGAAGGCTGGGATTACTTGTTGGGGGCGATCGAAGGCAGCAGCTATCTTCAACTACCAGCGATTTTAAATTGGTTTTCGGCAGATATTGGCTATCACAATATTCATCATCTGTCAGAGCGAATTCCTAATTACAATTTGCAGGCATGTCACCAAGAAAATATGCATCTGCTTACCAAATCTAAAGTATTACGACTGGCTGATCTGCCTGATTGCTTTGATCTTTTGTTGTGGGATGCCGCCTCTGATAGCGTGGTTTCGATCGAATCATTCCGGCAGGGTCTCAGTTCTCCAGTAAACCGCGAGTCATTAGATCTAGTCGGTGCAGCATCTGCGCTGAAATAACCAGTAAGTCGAAATCAAATAATCACTATTTTAATTTTGTCGGCAGCAAAGCCATTGCTGCCGATCTTTTTTTGGCTGAGGATATATATTGAAGGAATACCATTTGTGGTGAATCTCTATGGCTGCGATCGACCTTATTTCTATTATCACTGCCGACTATGCCAAATTTCCTCAGGCGCAGACCTACAGTATTTATAGCCCGGATGTGTATTTTAAAGACCCCATGTATGATTTTCGGGGGTTAAGTCAGTACCAAAAAATGATTGGTTTTATTACCACTTGGTTCAAAAATCTGAGGCTTGATCTTCATGAAATTAATGAAAATGGTGATGGCCTTAAAACTCGGTGGACAATGAGCTGGGATGCGCCATTGCCCTGGAAGCCCCGCATTTCAATTAGCGGCTGGAGCGAGTTAACCATCAGCGC
>JAYUSV010000172.1:0-2313 GCA_043755495.1 Synechococcales cyanobacterium | reverse complement strand
TCCCTTCCCGCTAGAAGAACATGGATCTTTTTTGGCTCTGAGCAAGGCTTTTACCCACGCATTCCGTCTATATTCTTATGACGGGAAGGGAGTAGCTTAAGCGAACCGTATTGGGCCAGATCTAAAGCTAGTTCACCACCACTAGTGTCGGTTTCGGTGCCAACAACGTTGTTAAACCAGCGCTCGAAAGATTGGGTTATTTTGATCGGAATGTCTATCTTGCGCTTTTCAGCGGCTTCTAATAGGTTTACGCCGATCACAAAAAGGATGTTGATATGGTCTACGTCAATAATGTCGACGATATCAGAGATGGAGAAGAGGACGGTGAAATATTTGTCTTGCTGACTTTGGGCGCATTGATAGAGCAGAGTGGATTTGCCGCAGCCGCGATGACCAGCAAAAAAACGTTTGATAGGAAGGTATTGATGGCGATTCGGCTCTAGCACCATATTGAGCTTGTTCAACACGCTGTTGCTGTATTCGATGCCGAAGGCTACTAGCTGTTGATCGTTAAGCAGGGGTTGAGGGTCAAAGTTTTTTTGGATGTTGTCTAAGTTTTGGAACAGATCGCTGGTAGACATGAGAGAAAGACACAGCTGGTTAGCCGCACTATAAGGCAAGTTTTAGCTTGATTAGCGAGCTGGCTTGAGTCCTATGTTTTGACCTTGGCAGCATAAACCAGTAAAAGGGGAAGATAATTGTGGCCTTCCCCTTTTGCTGGTTTAGTTTGCTACTTTTTCTAGCATGAGTTTGGAACGTTTCATTGTTTCTGGGACTGGTACTGGGTATTTGCCATTGAAGCAGGCCGAGCAGAATCGATCGACGCTTTGAGTCGTAGTCTCTAGCATCCCGGCTTCTGATAAGTAAGCTAAGGAATCAACCCCAATCTGTTCAGCAATTTCGGCCACTGTCTTAGTTGCAGCAATCAACTGGTCTTGAGTATCGGTATCAATACCATAGAAGCAAGGATGAGTTACTGGAGGCGAAGATATCCGCATGTGGACTTCTGTTGCTCCGGCATCACGGATTGCTTTAACTAGCTTGCGACTAGTGGTGCCCCGAACGATCGAGTCATCTACAATAATTACTCTTTTGCCTGCTAAAACATCTTTGAGGGGGTTGAGCTTCATCCGAATGCCCGATTCACGCATTTCTTGGGTGGGCTGAATGAAGGTTCTGCCCACATAGCGATTTTTGATCAAGCCTTCCATGTACATAATTCCGGAAGCTTGGGAGAAGCCGATCGCTGCCGGAATTCCAGAATCTGGTACACCTATTACAATATCGGCATCTTGAGGAGCTTCTTTGGCCAACTGACGACCAATGCGCAGTCGGTAACTGTAGAGGCTCTCTGCGTTCATCCAGCTATCGGGACGCGCGAAGTAAATCATTTCAAAAATGCACAGCTTGGGACTAGTTGCCTCTGCCCATATAGTGCTAGCTAAGCCATCTGCTGTTGCCCAAACTAGTTCCCCTGGCAACACATCGCGTAAATATTCGGCACCAATAATATCTAGGGCACAAGTTTCAGAAGCAAAAGCGTAATGTCCGGGATGCTCTGGCCAGATGCCAATCACTAATGGTCTGATGCCATTGGCATCGCGGGCGGCAACTACACCAGTTGGAGTAGCAATGGTGAGACTAAAAGCTCCTTCACACATTTTGAGCGCAGTAACTAATGCCGTTTGCCAGTCTTGGCCCTCATTGACTTCGTTGGCTATTGCTAGGGCGATCATTTCAGAATCAATGCTGGTATTAATGTCCCATTTCTTTTCCTCTAAGTGCTTTTTGAGTTGCAGCACATTTACCAAGTTGCCATTGTGCGCCAGTGCCAAGCCACCGGAGTGAGTATCGACGGTGACGGGTTGGGCATTAACCCGACGGCTAGAGCCAGTGGTAGAGTAGCGAGTGTGTCCGATCGCCCAGTCACCGCCTAATTCTTCTAAAATCTCTAGCTTAAAGACCTGAGAAACCAAGCCCATGTCTTTATAATGGTGCATGGTCTCAGCAGTCATAGTGGCAATGCCCGCCGATTCTTGGCCGCGATGCTGTAAAGCATAGATGCCAAAATAGGTTAGTTTGGCCACATCTTGGCCAGGGGCGTAGACTCCAAACACGCCACAAGCTTCTTCAGGTTTATCGACAGCAGTTTCTTGGGAGAAAATAGAGTCATGGGGGATCATTCAGGCAACACTCCAGCAGCAAAGGGTGATCTCAATCTTAGCTTAACAAATGCTTAACAATTACCTTTGGTGAGTATATTTTCTCAATCTTCAGTAAATCTTCCCAATTCCGCTCTAAATCTGCTATCAC
>JAYUSV010000171.1:0-6710 GCA_043755495.1 Synechococcales cyanobacterium | reverse complement strand
CAAAAGAAATTGGAGTCAAGCCTTTTTTGACTTGGCTGATAATTTTGGTAGCGGTTTCCATTGCTTCGTCATCTTCAGCAGAATCACTACCCCGAGCTTTCTGATTTCTAATCTTATATAGGACGGATTTGACCGCATCTATATCTAATTTCATCCAATGTCCAAGTAGTCTCAGAATATATTCAGTTTCATCGATCGGATTCAGGTCTTCTCTCTGGGAATTATCATGGAGTGCTGCTAAGTAGGCTTCCTCGTCACTGAGTTCTACAATTACGATCGGGACTTGCTCTAACTTTAAGGTTTTGGCACATCTCCATCTTCTTTCCCCAGCAATAAGGTCATATTGATCTTTGCCTGATTCTCTGACAACTAAAGGTTCTAGAATGCCTAGCTGTTGAATACTTTCTTGCAGTTCCAGCAAAGCTGCTGAGTCAAAGTATCTTCTAGGCTGAAAGACTGAGGGCACAATTTTATCTGGAGATACTTGTTGTTGAGCAATTTTTACAGAACTTTGTTGAGCCTCTTCAATATTTTTGCTGAACCTGCTACCAAGACTAGGTGGTTTTGCCATAAGTTTACTTTGTTAATTTGATGATTTCTTGAGCTAACTGTTTAAAGTCGCCGATTGCTGGATGTTTAGGTCTGTAATCATGAAGTGGTAATCCATGCCCACTAGCGTTAGAGAACTCAACACTATCTCTTATTGGTGGATATATTTTTACACCTAGGGGTGTGAAAAGATCTGGCAATTGGTCTAAATATTGTCTTTGTTGAGCCTTGCCAGAGTTGTAAATGCTGGGAACTACGCCTAGAATTTTTGGGGCTGGGTCTAGTTCTAGATCTTCTATGACCACTTGACCCCATTCTAGAAGCTTAACCGCTCCATTGATCGATTTAACTTCAAGCTCTACTGGGATGATGATGTGAGTTGCCGCAGCTATAGCATTTTCGCAAATTAATCCCAGACTCGCTGGACAATCAAGGATTATCACCCCAGTTTCTATCGGATGGGTTTTAATCTTCTTTTGCAATATGTATTGACCTCTGCGCTTAGTTGCAATGATTTTCTCTGCATCAGACATTCCTAAGTGACTTTGGCAAACTGTCAGATTTTTCACTTTCCAGTTTCCGGGGGTGCTTAGATGCCAAGCTTTGAACTCATCATTGAATATCTGAACGGTTGAATCTTCTATTTTTACTGGCTCTAGTCCAGCTAGGATATCTAAGGTACAGTTGGAATCAAGATCAATTATCCCAACTGGAACTTGTTGCTTGGCGATCATGTAACCTAAATGGGCTGCCAACGTTGATTTCCCAACCCCTCCAGCATTTGCCAGTACCGCTATTACTACTCTTGTCATGTTTTTTTAGGGGAAACGTTTCCACTCAGCCTATCTAATATATAGCTTTGCTAACTTTCTTTTACAAGATTGAGTAAATTTTTGTTGAACAAACACTTTTCTAGCCCTGAATTATCATAAAGCTGAGGGGAAACGTTTCCACTCAGCTTTATGGCAAACCTTACCGGAACATGGCTTGGAACCTATTGGCAAGATGACATGCAGACCCGCTTTGAAATGGCGATCGCCCAAGGCGGCAATGCTCTCAGTGGGAATATCCTTGATGACCGTAATATCGGGGAGGCTACGATAACTGGAGAAGCGATCGGGGGCAATATCCAATTCTCCAAACGATACGTCAGTGCTTCCCAAGGAAACATTATCTATCAAGGCTTGCTGTCGGAAGACGAGAATCTGATGCAGAGAGAGTGGACTTTGAAAATGTATTCACCGGTCTATGGAGAAATGACAGATTCTGGAAGGTGGGAAGCAACTCGTAGCGAAAATGACTTGTCCAATGAGTTGACCCAGTATCTGGCAAAGAAAAAAAGAGTTGACACTGGTTTCTGGTGTACGTTAGCCATCTACAATAGCTTGGAAGATGCAAGCAGGGACTAAGAATGCCCAATCCCCTAATCACGTCACAGGCCACACGACCAGATCATCTGGAAATGTATCCCACCCAGGTATATTCAAACAAACAATAAAAGAGGGAGTCTTGTTATGGCCGATCTAGTAAGAAAAGAATTTACAATCGAAGATCTTGAGAAATATCGTATTTTGTACATCAAGCTAATATGTGACGCTGCTATCATTAATGGAGTTCAGCCCCCTATTTTGATGAGCGATGCTAGCAGGGCAAGAAGAGAGTTGCTTGGAGTATTAGTCCAGCTTCTCGCAGTCTTTGAATCTGTTAAAAGTAATCCGTGGGCTGCTAAAGCCCAGGAGCAGATTACAAACGTAATTGACACCAACGATTACGGTAATGCCGAGCAGGTGGCTCAAAGCTTAGAAAAATATTGCAAAGTCTTTTTTGCGTATGGGGTTGAGAAGTTCGCAAATGAGAAAGTAATGTAAAGGGAACATCCCAGCAATAACCCAAAGTCCATCCTCAACCTCAAAAATCCCTATGGCCACCATCGGAAAACTAAAAATCAACACTAACACCGCGCCTATTTTTGATGGCCAGCGAGGCGCACTAGTTTGTGGCGCACCCGGCACCGGCAAAACTTTCACGGCGATCGATCCAATGATCAGATCGACCATCGATCAAGGTTTCCCCATCTGTTTCTATGACTTCAAATTCCCCGTTGGTCAAGCCGAGATCCACGCAGCCTATGCCCGCAGTAAAGGCTACGACGTGCAGATCTTTGCACCAGGCTTCGAGGGCACCGGATCTTGCAATCTGCTAGATTTTCTGAAGTCTGCGGATGATTCCGAAACAGCGGGACAAATCGCCAAAGTGCTGCATAGTAATTTCAGCCTCAACTGTGGTAAAGGTAGCCAAGATAGATTCTTTCAGATCTCTGGCGATCGACTAATTAAGGCAGTGTTGCAGTTAGCTAAGCTCAGTGAATCTCCAGATTTTTTGACCTGCCAAAAGATTCTGGCTTTGGATGCTGCGGATTTGATTGATCGATTCAAAGCAGCCGACATTAGCTCCTGTGTGGAAGCAAGCTGGGATCAGTTCATGTCCATGCAGAAATCAAAAGAGACGGTAGCCAATGTGGCGTTGGTCGCCTCCTTAATGTTCACTAACTTCGTATCACCCGATATTCTGCCCTGTCTCTATGGCAAGTCCACCATGCCGCTGGACTTAGAAGGCAAGCAGATGATCATCTTTGGCATGGATCAAAGCCGCACAGATATTGTGGCACCAATCTTAGCGGCGGCGCTGCACACGATCGTAGAGCGCAATATTGCTAAGAAGCGGGTTGATCCGCTGGTGGTGTTTTTGGACGAGCTGCCATCGATCGCTTTGCCAAATTTAGTCAATTGGCTGAATGGAAGTCGATCGGCTTTGGCGCAAGTGGATCGATCGGCTGGTTTCTGTGGAGTGCTGGGATACCAAAATATGACACAGTTAGAGCAGGCTTATGGCAGGGATTTTGCCAGAGCAATCTTTGCGGGCTGCGATACTAAGTTCATCTTTAATCCTGGGGAATATGAGTCGGCTAGGTATTTGGCGGATTATTTGGGCGTTTCTGTGGCAGATCTACTAGGTCTTCCACCGGGAGAGTTTATCCAAACTTGATCAAGTCTTAAAACTTTAAACCCATTGAAATCCTTATTCCGTCTAAGTTGAGCAATACTATGAGAATCTTAAAAACATTGAAATTTACCATCGAATTACTTTTCTTTTTGTTTCTAGGAATAGGTGTATTTACATTGTTGAACGAGGATCGGCCTAATATAGCGAAGCCCCCCTCCGTAGAAAGTTTACCCAACTGGGTAGAGGAGGATAGGAGTAAAACCAATGCAAAAACGAGTCTTGCGCGGCTAAAGTATGAACTGGAGGAAGCGAAAGTCCAAAAAAAAGACAAGAAGGTGGTTTTGGCAATGGAAGAACTGATCAAATCGATGGAGTATTATATTAGTTCTCCCGATCTAATAAATCCCCCAAAGTCTCAGTAGCTTTACCCTGTAAACCCTGACGATTATCATCATAAATCATTAAGGTTCTCGGATCTTTGTGCCTGGACAGCGACTGAGCCGATCGAACATCGCCACCACTGGCATCCAAGAAAGCCGTAATTGCACTGTGACGCACCCGATGGGGAGAGATTTTAACACCAGCAGCATCACCATAGCTCCTCAGGATTTGGTAAATATCATCGCCACACAACCGGCGACCATTGCAGCTCAAAAATAGAGCCTCACTTTTATCGCCTTTCAACGGCTGAAAGTATAGTCCATTGCGAATGATAACCCAATTATCCAAAGCTTCTGCCAGCCCGTCACTGAGATCCAATCCCTGCCGATCGATCTTCCCCTTGCCCAGCACCATTAATTTTCCTGACAAATAATGCCAGACATCAAGGGATACAACCTCTTCCCGCCGCAGCGCCAAATCCCATAAAAGTCGTAGAATCGCATAGTCTCTAACGCCCAGGTCAGTCGATCGATCAACAGTAGCAAGGATTGATCGATAGTCCTCCACCGGTACCCCGCGAGTATCCTTATAAGGCTGGCTCTTCAGGGATCTAATCTCGCTCAATGAAAAACTGCAAGCACCATTTTTAGCAACATAGGCCACCAGAGACTTGAGCGCGGTGATTCGTAGATTGATCGTGGCCGAAGCTTTGCCCTCATCAAGTAGCCGCTGCCGCCACTCCAGCACCATTAAGATCGCTTGTCGTTCAGGGAATTTCAGGAACTCTGCCAGGAAAGTAGCCGGTGTTTGCTGTGGAGCCATTGAGCGGCAGAAGTAATCGATCGCCTTGGCATATTCTTGGCGGGTGCGGGGTTTTAGCTTGAGGCGCAGGAATTCTTCCCAGAGGGCTTCCGTTCGCGTAGCGTCCCCGTAGGAGAATCGATCATGGGTGTTGATTGAGTAAGCGATCAGACCTGGGGCGATGGGGTCGATCGGCAGTAGGGAAGGGTCAGGAGTTCTAATGAGCTGGATGGTAGGGATTGGTTTCATCAACTATTTATGGCTATCATCAATGTAAGTGAATCCTTTTATCAATTAGTAGCTAAACCAAAATACTTTCGGCTGCAACCACCGGCACCATTTTGATTTCAATCTTTTGCCCCAAAGCCTCACCAATACGCTGTAACATAGATAAAGAATGACCTTCATAGTCTGCATCCTCTAATCTAGCAATCACTGATTGCTTCGTTTGGATTAAATCAGCCAATTGCTGCTGCGTCAACCCAGCCTGCTTTCTCGCTGTATAAATTAGTTGTGCTACTTTGGCATTCAAAGAGGCTTCCCTCAGTAGGTCTTGAATAGCTGGATCGTTTTTTATATAACGGTTATTAATAATTTTTACTGCATCGTTAGTTTTCGACATCTGGTTCTTCCTCTTCATAAGTATGAGTTTTTGGATTAGCTACGAACAACTGTTGACGCTCGATCGCTCGATTAATATCAACATCTGGCACTGCGGAACCTTCTTTGATGATTGCATGGGCTACTATCGCAATATTACGACCATGAAAAAAGTACAGAATCCGATATTGTACTCGCCGGTGACTGGCTCTTAGTTCGTAAATACCATCTCGCAGAAAGTCGGCTAATGGTCGGCGGAGTTCATGACCCATGCTGGCTAGCTTTTGAATTCTATCCAGACAGTTTATCAAACCTTTTGAATCTTGCTGCTCCAAATTGTCCAACCAGTTGAGAACTGGGGCGTTACCCTCCTCATCCTGATAAAAAATAACGTGGGTTTCTGGCATGGGGTACAAAGCAATAACTGATCTTCAGTATATCACAATTTTGATATATTACCCACCTTGAAGATTCTAGGAGATCGAGTTTCATTGGAACGAAAAAGTGAGTTAAGGATTCAAAAACAGCCCGAAACTCCCTTCACAAACTACTCTCAGGCGAAAATAGCCCAACGCGCCAAAAAAGTACAAGTACGTTTCAAACCTTTACTAGTCATACCTTTCACCCCAGGCCGTGATACGTGTAATTTCCCTCATATCAGCCTGAAAGCCTTGAACGAGAAAATTGATAATCCGCTCAAACCTTATCTAGAAGCGGATTTGAAGGCAGTTTTAAAATCCTTAACTCGGTTTTCTGTTCCAATGTTTTCTCCCCATGTGGCGTATAATCAGCTCTCAGCATGGCTTTACAGGCCATCTTGCAGGTTTTTGCATGTATCTTGTAGCGCCACCCAGCCTCAGATTTGGGGCTTCAATGTCCAAACAAGGCAGAAAACTCCACCAAACCCAGCCCCTGCATGAGATAAGTACATTTGCTCTATCATGCAATCTCTACAAATGTATGTTTGTGCAGATTTACTTATGGTATGATTGATCTTAATTCCCCAAAATATAAGGATTTGATGTGTGATTGCCTTAAAAGAGCATTTTCCAACGCTTACCCCCGCTGAATATCTCGCCTGGGAAGAGTTACAAGAGTTCCGTTATGAGTACATTGACGGTAAGATTTACGCCATGACTGGTGGTACTGTCAATCATGGGCGCATTGCTCTAAATATTGGGAGTTTTCTGGCCAATCATTTGCGCGGCAGTGGCTGCATGGTTCTAAATTCCGATGTCAAAGTGCAAATATCGGAATCTAACCCTACTACTTACTGTTAGGGGCTTGAGTAGCAATGGAACGAAAAAGTGAGTTAAGGATCAAAAAAAACACTCTAAATCAGCTTCTGGAAAGGGTTTGTGGAAAGAACGAAGTTC
>JAYUSV010000170.1:0-6710 GCA_043755495.1 Synechococcales cyanobacterium | reverse complement strand
ATGCTTTACTGTCTGCGCTGTATTTGTTGGAATCGATCGCCAGTCGCCAAGAAGATTTGGGCGCACAATATCACAGCCTCCAAAAACAAACAGGTTATAATTTTGCCTATGACCGACGCGACGTACATTTGGCCAATATGGGTCTACGCCAAAAACTGATTGACAGCCTTGAACGGGAACCATTGCAGTCGATCGATGGTCGGAATGTAGTAAGCATCCAAACTACAGATGGTTACAAGCTGGAGTTGGCAGACGAAAGCTGGTTGTTGATCCGCTTTAGCGGCACCGAACCAGTCCTGCGTCTCTACTGCGAAGCACCAACTCTAGAGCAAGTGCATAGCACCCTGCAAGCCGCTGGCAAATGGGTGGACACCATTGAACAAAATTAACTTCGAGGTTTATTTCATGCTCACTATCAAAAACCGGATAATGGCCACTGCTGCCCTGCTATCGATCGCTGTTGTTGCCCCAACTGCTTTTTTAGTTCCACCGGCTGAAGCCGCAGTGGTCACAAAGCAATCCGCCTCTAATGATAATTTGATTGCCCATGATGATTACGAATACAGCCAGCATCATGGCAGACAAATCAATTTTGGTAGACACCGTAGGCACCGCCACAACCAGGGTAATTATCAATACAATAACGATCGATACAACAACGGTAGAGTTATCTATCAATCGCCGCAGCCTAGAATCATCTACACTCAACCCCAGGTGATTCACCAACCGCAAGTTGTAACAGTTCCTCATGGCAGAAGATGCGTGACAACTTTGTACTCTACAATCTGCAACTAACTTCAAAAGTTCAACTGTATAAGTCCATCAGTGTTTTAGGGAATAATACCAATGTCTGTCCTTCGTTCTGGTACCATGGCGATTGCCCTGCTTACTGCTGTAGCAGCAGCTTCGCCAGCAACAGCTCAATTTTCACCACAGGCTGGTGGGATTTATGGGCAAACAGGAATTTACGGACATACTCCTGGTTCGTCTAGTGTGTTTATTGGTGGTAATGTCCAAATTGGCACTCCTAGTTCAGTGATCATTCAAGGCAGAAACCTGGGTGGATATTATCCCTATTACCCAACGTCTCCGGTGATTGTGATTCAACAACCATCTCAGCCTGTTTATTACCCGCAGTCTTATTGCACTACGTCGGTAATTGGCAGCCCAATTCCCAGCCCTTATGCTAGAGATAGCGTCACTGGTGCTATATGTCATTAGTTAGTGAACTCTTATGAAAAGTGCCGATTTTGGCAAATACCTAGACGATAGCCAGGGATATCAAAAGCCCTGGCTGTTGATCCAGTTGCGGCTCTGCAAGCTAGCCGAGCAAAAAGATGATTTACTGCCCCAAGAATATATGGAGCGCCTAGATGATATTCATCAAGACATGATGAAGCTGGGGCGGTGGTGGGAAGGGCAAGAAAATCAGGTATTTTAAGTCATGACTGCCAAAGAGATTCAGCTAAGTTCTTTTGATTTGCAAGATCCAGCTTGGTACTTTAGCCGTGAGCTAAGCTGGTTAGAGTTTAATAGTCGGGTATTACACGAGGCGATCGACGATCGAACTCCTTTGCTGGAGCGGGTCAAGTTCATGGCAATTTTTAGTGTGAACCTAGACGAATTTTTTATGGTGCGGGTGGCCACCATTAAGCAACAGATTGCGGCGGGAGTGATTAAAACCACTCCCGATGGTCGGACTCCGGCGCAGCAGCTAGAGGCGATCGGTAAAAGGCTGCGGCCATTGTTACATCGTCAGTATCAGCACTTTGAGCGATCGCTGCGTCCGCTGTTGGTCGAAAAAGGCATTCATATGTTGAATTACTTTGAGCTGAACCAAGAACAGCGGAAGTATTTGCAGTATTACTTTGAAGAACAGATTTTTCCGGTACTCACTCCTTTGGCGGTGGATCCGGGACATCCTTTTCCCTATATTTCTAATCTGAGTCTGAGTTTGGCAGTGGTAATGAAGCACCCTGAAACTGGCGAAGACCTGTTTGCCCGGGTGAAGGTGCCCCAGGTATTGCCCCGTTTTATCAATATTCCACCCGAACTCAGCAGTGAGCCAGAAGGACAGGTGCATTGGACCGGGATTCCGCTAGAGCAAATTATTGGCCACAATTTAGATGCTTTGTTTCCGGGGATGGATATTCAGGAATGTCATACTTTCCGGGTAACTCGCAACGCTGATATTGCCCTAGCCGAAGATGATGCTGATGATTTGCTGCTGGCGATCGAGCAAGAGCTGCGCAAGCGTCGTCTCGGTGGCTCGGTGGTGAGAGTAGAAGTCCATAACAGCACCCCTGAGCATATTGTGGCGATGCTCAAAGATGAGTTGGATCTAGAAGATAGCGATGTGTATTCGATCGATGGTCTATTGGGCTTAAGCGATCTGTTCGCAATTTTTTCCTTATCTCTACCAGCTCTTAAAGATCCAGCCTGGACTCCCACCCTGCCACCCCGCTTGCGCTGCTTGGATGATGATGATGAAAGCAAAGATTTTTTTAAGGTGATTGCTGAGCGTGACTTATTAGTTCATCACCCTTACCAGTCTTTCACCGCCACAGTCGAACGCTTTATTCATACTGCCGCCAATGACCCAGACGTGTTGGCGATTAAGATGACTTTGTATCGGACTAGTGCCGACTCGCGGCTGTTGAAATCATTGATGACGGCGGCAGAGAAAGGTAAACAGGTGGCGGTACTAGTCGAACTCAAAGCCCGCTTTGATGAACAGAACAACATTATTTGGGCCAGACAGCTCGAACAGGCTGGGGTTCATGTGGTCTATGGGTTGGTGGGTCTTAAAACCCATACTAAGGTGGTGCTGGTGGTGCGGCGAGAAGCCAATCAGATCCGTCGCTATGTGCATATTGGGACTGGTAACTATAACGCCAAGACTTCTCGCCTCTATACCGATGTGGGTCTGTTTACGGTACGACCAGAGATCGGCGCAGATCTGACCGATTTGTTTAATTACCTGACCGGCTACTCTCGCCAATCGGCCTATCGCAAGCTGTTGGTGTCACCAGTAAATGCTCGGGAGCAGTTTAATGGTTTGATTCAGCAAGAAATGACCAATGCTCAAAAGGGTCTGACCGGTCGAATTGTGGCCAAAATGAATTCTTTGGTAGATCCGGCGACGATCGCCCAGCTATATCAAGCATCTCAGGTTGGTGTGAAGATCGATTTAATTGTGCGGGGAATGTGCTGCCTCAAGCCAGGAATCGAAGGTTTGAGTGAAAATATTAAGGTGGTAAGTATTATTGGTCGCTTTTTGGAGCACTCTCGCATCTATTACTTTTTTAATGGCGGCAATGAGCAGGTGTTGATTGGCAGCGCCGACTGGATGACCCGTAATCTCGATCGACGGGTAGAGGCGATCATACCGGTGGATGACCCAGATATTGCCAAGGATTTACACGAAATTTTGGGAATTATGTTGGCCGATAATCGCCAATCTTGGGAGCTGCAAAGCAATGGCAGCTATATTCAGCGCCAAGCCCCAGCCGGAGGCGAAACCATTAGCACCCACAAAATTATGATGGAGATGTATGAATAGTGGCGGTTTGTTCAAGTTGTTGGCATAATTGTTTACATCACCGCAAAGTTCTCATCCGAGTTACCTATGCTTGCAGAATTCAATTCTTTCCGTCAAAATCCGATCCGCTGGATCAAACGCCGCTATTTACGCTGGGTTGCACTAACATATTGGAGTTATCGCTGGGTTATCTGTCGAGGTGTCGATCGGCAGTTAGCACAGGTACAAATTTGGCGGGTGGCTGCTGGGTTTAACCATGCGGCTTGGGTTCTGGCCATGGAAGACTTTATTAAGCCCGAGTACTGGGGCATGTAAATTATTCTGCTTGACAAACTATCTTAAATCGATTGTCTTCTGAAACAACCAAGTGGTATTTATCACTTAGACCACGTCGTACTAGGGCTTTTCTGACGGCCATTGCCGACATCGCTACTTGGTTATTTTTTCTGGTTTGAGAAATATTATTTGAATGTGTACGATAGTAGTATAGCGTTTGTTGCAGATGATAAATATTGGTGACTTCAGAGATCTTGAGACAAAGATCGTAGTCTTCACCCTGCGGGAACTCTAGATCTATGCCGCCGACCAATTCATAAATTTCTCGCCGGATTAAGCGAAAATGGAAGGTCATAAAGTCAATTAATAATCGGTCTCTGGAGTAAGGAATTTCACACCTTACTCCCAAACCTAGTACCTTTCCATATTCATCAATAATCCAGTGGTTGGTATAGAGCATTCCTACTTTAGGATGCTGATCGAGCACAGCCACAGTTAAGGCTAAAATTTCGGGTGAAACAAAATCATCACTATCAATTACCGCTAGGTAATCATGCTCAACAGTTGCCAATTCAAATGCTGAGCGTAAACTATATTGATTACCACGATGGGTGCCTGCAACAAAATGAATGCGAGAATCTTTTTCTGCGTATTGGTGAGCTATTTGAGGTGATGTATCTGTAGAACCGTCATCCCAAATGGTGAGTTGCCAGTGGGAGTAAGATTGACTAAGAACACTATCGATCGCTTGTGCTAAATAAGTCTCTCGATTATAGACTGTCATTACTAGAAAAACTTTGCTGGGCATAATTAGTTAATGGATACTGCTTTTTGTCTACGTAATTCGCCTGTTCAGTAAAACAATGTTACTGTCGATCCGCAGTTAGCACCGGTGCAAATTTGGCAATGCTACTAAATCAGATCTCATAAAATGTTTTTCCCTCTAAAAGATTATAAGGTAGTTGAGCTATTTGCTGGAGCTGGTGGATTGGCCTTGGGTTTTGAGCAAGCAGGTCTAAAATCTGTATTGCTCAATGAAATCGATCGACATGCTTGTGCCACCTTGCGCCATAATCGCCCCGATTGGCGGGTCATTGAAGGTGACGTTGCCCAACTTTCTTTTCGGCAACTTTGTTCTGAAAAAATCGACATCGTAGCCGGGGGCTTTCCTTGCCAAGCTTTCAGTTACTCGGGCAAAAAGCTAGGGTTTAATGATACCCGAGGTACCTTGTTTTTTGAGTTTGCGCGGGCTGTTCAAGAGTTACAGCCTCTGATCTGCGTCGGTGAAAACGTGCGTGGTTTGGTGAGCCATGAAAATGGAGCTACTTTAAAGGGCATGATTTCGGTGTTGGATGAACTTGGTTACGACGTAGTACCGCCGCAGGTTTTAAAGGCAATTTTGTATCGAGTACCCCAAAAGCGAGAGCGACTATTTTTGGTGGGTATCAAAAAAGGTACTAACATTCAATTCAACTATCCAGATCCTCATTCTGAAATATACAATCTACGTGATGCTTTACGGGCTGGTCGTTTATACGACTGCGATGTACCCGCTTCTGGGGGGCAACTGTATCCTGCTCATAAACGTCGGGTGATGGATTTGGTGCCGCCCGGTGGGTACTGGCGAGATTTACCCGTAGATATTCAGAAAGAATACATGATGAAGAGCTTTTATCTGGGTGGGGGCAAAACTGGGATGGCTCGCAGAATAAGTTGGAATGAGCCTTGTTTGACATTGACAACTTCACCGGCTCAGAAACAAACTGAGCGCTGTCACCCGGATGAGAGCCGTCCTTTTACCACAAGGGAATACGCTCGGATTCAGACTTTTCCTGATGATTGGGAATTCCAAGGATCGATCGGGCAAATATATCGCCAAATTGGTAATGCTGTGCCGGTTAACTTGGCTTACGCCGTAGCCCAGGAACTGGTGAAATCTTTGAATACCCACCATGCGCATAGTCGATCGCCGCTGGCGCAAGCGGAGCTATCGACCTTGCAAAAATTTCAGCCTCTGGCCTCAGATAGAGCGGCAGCTATTTAATACAACTCAAAAAAAGCCACTTTAGCTGCGGCCTGCTGCGCAGCCTTTTTAGACTGGCCAGTTCCTCGCCCCCAAGGTTTTCCTTGTACCCAGACTTCAGCCACAAAGCGTTCTTCTGGCTCTGCTCGATCGGTTACTTCCTCAACTCGGTATTCGGGTAGAGATTTATGTCGAGCTTGGGTAATTTCTTGCAGAGCATCCTTGTAATTCAATCGGGCAGGGTCTTTGAGAATTTCGGTAGCCAATCGCTGA
Source organism: Synechococcales cyanobacterium (assembly GCA_043755495.1). GTDB lineage: Bacteria > Cyanobacteriota > Cyanobacteriia > Cyanobacteriales > Chamaesiphonaceae > JAAFHZ01. The sequence continues at coordinate 597 of JAYUSV010000170.1, read as the reverse complement.
AAATGGGGATCAAGCCAGGGGCGAATTAAGCTGAGATTGCCACGGCTGAGATACAGTGCGCCCAAAGTAGCTTCAAAAGTATCGGCAAGGCGCGAAATTTTACCCGAGGCATCTCCGGCGGCGCTGGGGGACAAAATTAGATATCGATCGAAGCCATAGCCATCAGAAAGTTGGGCTAGGATTCGATCGCTCACCAAAATCTTCCGCACGGCTGAAAAATCACCAACTGAGCTTTGGGGGTATACTTCCCACAAAAATTCTGACGCAGCTAGTCGCACTACCGAATCACCAATAAATTCTAACTGCTCGTAATTGGGTGTGCCCATCGTGGGATGGGTAAGGGCAATATCTAGTAGCGACCAATTCACCTCGGTATCTGTGGGCAGGCCGAGGCGGTTAATAAGGGTTTGAAGCTGTTTTTGTCTGCGTTCCACAGAAGTTTTTAGAAATAGTAAAAATTAAAAGAGAGAGTAGGAACGTAAGCCGGGTTCTGTTGTCTTGACCGTTGCCAGTCAAAATGGCGGCTATCTATCTGGGTCTAACATTACTGCTAGCCTCAAGCGGGTTATTTACGAGACTGGAAAAAAACCAACCAAT
>JAYUSV010000169.1:0-2316 GCA_043755495.1 Synechococcales cyanobacterium | reverse complement strand
AGGCCAATCAACACGCAGCCTAGGCCGGTTAAGATAGTCACAAAGCTGTTGCTGGCTTCGTCTTCGAGTTTGTCAAACTGATATCGATCGGCTAACTGGATATGAAGGTTGCGATCGATCAGACCATCTTGCTCCCACTGACTGGCCTCCTGACGCAGGATTCGCCGAAATTCTGGTGTTTGCATTGCTAACCTCACGGCAGTCTGGTGATTAAGTTCTCTAGATTCTCACTCATAATTGGTGAAAATAGATACTACCTTAATATAGTTTTATGATTGACCACTCCCGAAATTGAGGATTTCATTGATCACCCTCATCCCCCAACCCCTTCTCCCATCAAGGGAGAAGGGGAGCCGGAGAACAAAATCAGATCTCTTGTTTTCTATCAATACCATCATGGAGTGGCTATAATTGTTTGAGGGATTTTGGGGAAGACTATAGAAATCTTTGTCTTTCATCAAAATTCTGAGCAGCTTTTTGCCAGCATGGGTACAGGAGAAAATGGAACTACAGCAATATTTACGTGAGCATGGATTAGAAAAGTTAATTGCAGATTACAGCATTAAATCAGTCATACATAAACAATATCCTCATTTGATCTCTTTGAAATATTCTCAGATCGATTCACCGATGGGCGAAAAGATTGTGCAGCAATGTCGGGGGATTGTGCTGGATCGATCGAATAACTGGGAAATTGTCTCGTATCCCTACGATAAGTTTTTTAACTATGGGGAAGGCAATGGTGAGGTTTTTTATAGTGCGGCGATCGATTGGAGCAGCGCCAAGGTCTATGAAAAGCTGGATGGTTCTTTGATGACTTTGTATTTTTATGATGGTGCTTGGCGGGTGCAATCTAGTGGTACTCCTGATGCTGCGGGAGAAGTGAGTGGCTTTGGCTTTAGTTTTGCCAATTTGTTTTGGCGGGTTTGGCAGGAGCTAGGATATCAATTGCCTACTGATACCGAGCACTGTTTTATGTTTGAGTTGGTGACTAAATACAATCGTGTCGTGGTGCAGCCCAAGCTGAATCAGCTTATTCTGCATGGGGTACGACATGTGCCCAGTCGCCAAGAGGCTGATCCCCAGGTTTGGACAGAGCGACATGGTTGGGAATTGGTGAAGACATATCCATTGAATGATTGGACAACGGTGATTGAGGCGGCTAAGGAGCTGAACCCAATGGAGTCGGAGGGTTATATTGTCTGCGATCGAACTTTTAATCGGGTGAAGATTAAGTCACCACAATATGTGGCGATCGCTCATTTACGAGAAGGTTTTTCTTCGCGGCGAATGTTGCAGATTCTCACTGCCAATGAGGGGGAGGAGTTTTTGACTTATTTCCCGGAATGGACGGATCTGTATCAGACGATGAAGGTGCGTTATCTGGAGCTGGTGGCGGAGATTGAGGCGGCGGTGGCTAAGTATAGTTTGATCGAGGTGCAAAAAGATTTTGCTTTGGCGATCAAGGACCTGCCTTATTCTGGAATGTTATTTTCTTTGCGGGCAGGGAAGGCGAAGACGGTGCGGGAGTGTTTGCAAAATACTACGGTGCAGAAGCTGGAGGAATTGATGGGGGTGGACTATACCGACTTGGGGATGTAGTTATGCAGCAGAAACAGACAATTAGGCATCAGGATCACAAACGTATTCAACAAAAATATCTTGATGTCCATATTTGGCATACAGTCTGGGATATCTTTCGCGGCAATGTATTTGGATCAATGGAGGGCGGTTTTTTATTTTTAGTCGATCGACTCTCGCCATATTTATGAATAAACCCGCCCCTACATTGGCGATTTCTGTTTTCGCTTCTTCTAATCGTTGTCTTCGTTGTCCATGTCGGCGTATTATGGGGGGCTGGTCGGTTTTTTGGCCACGATCGACTCTCTGTGAATATTGACTGAATTATAGGGAAAATAGGGGAGGTCTGAAGCAGTGACATATCCAGACAAGTACGGGGACTGTTCAAAGTTAGGGTAAATGCTATGCTTCAGAAACTTATTAGCTAAAATAGATCGAGCACCGGCAGCTTGGCCAATTTTTTACTCGGAGACTTCAGTGGTCAAAATTATTGCTCGTCAATCACTAGGAATTCAGCCCGTCTATGATATCGGCGTGGCTAAAGACCACAACTTTCTGTTGGCCGATGGGTTAGTGGCATCCAACTGTTTCAACAAGTCGCACTCCACCGCATACGCCTACGTCACCTACCAAACAGCTTTTTTAAAAGCCAACTATCCGGTAGAGTACATGGCTGCCCTGCTGACCGCCAACAGCGGCGATCAAGATAAAGTCACCAAGTACCTCAGCAACTGC
>JAYUSV010000168.1:0-2323 GCA_043755495.1 Synechococcales cyanobacterium | reverse complement strand
GTATAAACAAAGCACAGGGAGGCTACGGGGATACCCAGCCAATGAACTGTGTAGCTGAAATCTCAGAAGCCCGCTCTCTACCGTCAGGTGAGAGTCGGGTTGGCGAGAAACTAGGATATGTCACAATAACGAATCTAATATGTCAGCACCATAATATTCTCTGCGGTCAAGCATGTTAAATCATGCTGAAATACCAGATATCTGAATTATATCCAATATGCATTGAAAATAGGAGAGTTTTCGACCACTTGGTTGAAAATTTTCCCCCATCTTTCGATAACTGTGATGATCAGCGTGAAGCAGATCTTATTCAAATATCCCAAATCCATGAGCAGCCATCGATACCTATTAGTTTTTCTGCCAACGATCGCCCTAAGTGGCTGTATTTCTCCCAACCAAGCGACAACTCAGCCCAAGCCCACTCCTGTTTTGATAGAAACCACCATTGCTCCTGGCATTAAAATGTGGGCGAATCGATCGATGAAAGGTAATCCTCACGTTATTGAAATTGATTTGAGCAAAGCCGAGCTGCGCAGCCTCAGTGGTAAGCCCACTCCCACCGGCAAGGTTGGCCAGATGGCCTTTGCAGAATTTGCTGCTCCTAACAAGAAAAAGGAAGTCCCACAGGTGATGATTAACGGTACCTTTTTTCAGGAATATGATAAGCCTACTGGTATTGCCTTTGGTCTCAAGCAAAACCGTCAACTGATTACCTATGGCTATGGACTTAATGAATTTCCGGACAAAACCATGACCATTGCTTGGTCACAAGGGCGAATTTCGATCGACCCTTACAGTCGCCGCACTTTTAATGGCGCGATGCCCAATGTGGTGGGAGCATTAGCAGCTACTGCTGGCAAAAATGCTGACAAGCCCTTGGCACGTACTTTTATTGGCACTAGAGATTTGCGTGAGGACAGTGCCTATAAAACGGTTTTGTTTTTCAGTAGCGAGGGTGCCAGTCAAGGTGAAGCTGAAGCAACTCTGAAAAAATTTGGTGCTGAACAGGTTGCGATGTTAGATGGTGGGCACAGCACTGGGTTAATGGTAAATGGCAAAATTATTATGCAGCCCAAGACCCAATTGCCCCAGACGATCGGAGTGTTTATTAAATGAATATTAGATTTTTTCGTCAGACAGGCGGCTACTAATGTTTAAGAGTAAAATGAACCCCATTTATAGTTTTACTGTTGTTGCCTAATAACCATTTAACCGATCACTGCTGATAACACAGGAACTAGTTCCCTTGCGGTAATTTGGTTTCCCCCAACCATCTGGCTCTCAATAACTTCTAGAGGAAAAGGCGCTGATAGCTTACATAGACTTACGGCACAAGCTTTTAGCTCGGGCTGTTTAGAATCGGGACAGCAATGATTGTGAGTCATAGCATTTGCTTCTGCTCGATCGGCCCATAGTTCACCCCAATGCATAGGTACAAAGACTGTGCCAGGGGAAATATATTCGGTGATTAAAGCCGGAAATTGGGCTTTGCCTCGGGCAGAGCGCACTTCTACCATGTCATCGTTTTCAATGGCTAGCGATCGAGCATCTCTTGGGTGAATTTCGATAAATGGTTTGGGGTGCATCTGTTGGATCTTAGGAATGCGCCCAGTGCGGGTTTGAGTATGCCAATGACCATATAGACGACCCGTAGTTAAAATCAACGGATAGTCTGGACTAGCTGGTTCGGCCAAGCCTCTGGCATGGAAGGCCGCAAACTGGGCTTTTTTGTTGGGAGTATGAAAGCGGTAGTCGGTGTACAGCCTTTTGCCTAAGCGCTTGCTAGTATGCTCGGCAAAAGGCCATTGGGTGGGACCATTCTCGGATAATTCTCGATAACTTAGCCCAGTTACATCGCAGGGACGACCACGGGTAATTTGAGTAAATTCTCGATAGACTTCGGCGCTGTTGCCGAAGTTAAATTGTTTGGTAAAGCCCAGCCTCCGGCCAACCTCGGCAAAAATTGCCCAGTCAGCTCTGGCTTCACCCGGAGCCAGTCTAAAAGCTGGGCAGATCGTAACTACCCGCTCTGAGTTGGTCATTACCCCGGTTTTTTCGCTCCACTGAGCGGCTGGCAACAATACGTGAGCATATTTGGCTGTTTCAGTGGGATAGTAGGCATCTTGAGATATTGTGAAAGGCGATTTGCTCAAGGCGGCTTTGGTTCGTTCTAGATCTGGCAGACTGACGGCTGGATTGGTTGCTGCCACCCAAAACACCCCGATTTCGCCCCGTTCCAAACCCGTAATCATTTCTCCAACTGTCCGACCAGGAGTGTCCGAAATCTTTCCCGCAGGCATTCCCCAGAACTCTTCAATTTCAG
>JAYUSV010000167.1:0-6750 GCA_043755495.1 Synechococcales cyanobacterium | reverse complement strand
CTTGTGGCTTGACTGCACCTTCACTCATCCCCTTTTCCTAGACCTGAATACTTACAACAAAATATTATTCATTGGTTCTGAGCGGGATAAAAAGGATTATATTGACAACGTTTTTACCGGTTCTAACATCAGCATAAGTCTCGCTATCAAGTCTAATCGTACCGATGCCGATCGACTAGCTCTCACCAATGTATTGCGTCGCCAAGGACGTGTTCTTGATGCAACGGCAGCAACGATTCAAAACATCAGAACCCAACTCAAAAATCGACCAGATCTGCAAAAACTATTCGATGATTTACAGGCGATTTTTCAGGAACAATCGGCATTAACAATCAACAAACTTAATGAGAAAAATCCCCAAGAATACAAAGCCAGATATCAGGAACTGGAACAGCGCAGGCAAGAAACAGAATCTAAGCTTAATGCTCAAAGTGCAGTATTTCGCCAAACCATTGCACCTGTTGAATTGGCCAAAGTACAAGCCCTGGTTGCTCAAGATTCAGCACTGATTCACATTATCAAATATCAACCCTTTAACCCCAAAAGAAGACCCACAAATCGATTTGGCTCACCTCACTACGCCGCCGCTATCCTCCGATCAACCGGTGATCCACACTGGGTAGATTTAGGCACAGCAGCAGAAATTGAGCAAAACATCCAAAAGTTTCGCGCCTACTTGCAAGATGGCAGTAACACCAACAAACTCCAGCGTGAACAACTTGCCCGCACCCTTCATGCCCAACTAATCCAACCATTACGCCAACACCTCAGCGATGCCAAACACCTACTGTTATCACCCGATGCCGCTCTAAACCTAATCCCCTTTGAAGCCCTGCAAGACAACGATAACAAATACCTAATCGAACAATACACCTTCTCTTACCTCACCAGCGGCAGAGACCTCCTGCGCTTCCCCGCCGCTCCCCCCAGCCGTCAATCACCAGTAGTATTCTCCGAAATTGACTACCAAAAAAACTTCAGCCCCCTAGCAACCCAAGCAGAAACCAGCCAAATTCAAAAAAACTTTCCCAATGCCCAAATACTGCGCGATCGAGCAGCCACCAAAACCGCCCTGCAAAAAGTCCAAGCCCCCCAAATTCTCCATCTCGCCACCCATGGCTTTTTTAAATCCGCCCCCAAAGACACCGCCGCTAATTTAGATAATCCCTTGACTCGATCGGGCATAGTACTCGCTGGAGGTGATAGTCGATCAGGAGCTGGAATTCTCACCGGCCTAGAAGCATCAGCACTAGACCTCTACGGCACCCAACTAGTTGTCCTTTCCGCCTGCGAAACCGGCCTAGGCGATATTTCCGCCGGAGAAGGCATCTATGGACTACGACGAGCCTTAGTGATCGCCGGATCGCAGAGTCAGGTACTAAGCCTATGGAAAGTGGGCGATAACGCCACCGTCGAATTAATGAAACTATTTTACCAAAACCTCAAAACTGGCATGGGCAGACATCAAGCCTTACGGGATGCCCAACTAAAATTACTGCGACATCCCAACTATCAAAATCCTTACAATTGGGCAGCATTTATCCCTTCTGGTAATTGGCAACCACTACCTAAACAAAACTGATAATCACCAGAAACATCACTGAAGGAAATTCACAAGAATAACTGTATTTTCAACTTAACCCCAATATGGAGGTCAGCATATGAAAAAGCAAATATTAGTATCAGAATTTACTTTTCTTCTCTTGTTTACTGGGGTGAAAGTAGCCCTTCCAGCGGCAGGGCAGACACTGACATCTCCTACCACTCTGGAGAATGTAGAGCTTGCTGAAGCAAAACAATTAAATCGACAGGTTATAAAACTATATAACGAAGGAAAGTATAAGGAAGCCATTCCTTTAGCTAAGCGTGTATTGGCTATCAGGGAGAAAATCCTGGGTAAAGATCATTCTTCTGTCGCTACTAGTCTGAATAATTTAGCATTGTTGTACGATAGTAAGGGGGAGTATTCGTTAGTGGAATCTTTGTATCAACGTGCTATAGCCATTGATGAAAATGCTCTAGGCAAAGATCATCCTTTTACGAACAGCTTGAATAACTTGGCAGCTTTTTACGTTGCTCAAGGAAAATATATGCAAGCAGAACCTTTATTTCAGCGAGCACTGGCCATTGATGAAAAAAACAAAGGGAAAAACCATCCATCCGTCGCCACAGCTCTGAATAACTTGGCATTTTTGTATGATAGCCAAAAAAAATATGTAGAAGCAGAACTTTTATATCAACGGGCAATTGACATCAGGGAAAAAGTTTTAGGCAAAGACCATCCAGATGTTGCTGCCAGTTTGAATAATTTGGCAGCTTTGCATAGCAGTCAGGGAAAGTACACACAAGCAGAGCCTTTATTTCAACGTGCTTTGGCCATCAGAGAAAAATCTTTGGACAAAGATCACCCAGAAATAGCCACCAATCTAAACAACTTAGCCGCATTGTATGTTGATCAAAAAAAGTATATTCAAGCAGAGCCGTTACATCGACGTGCCTTGGCCATCAGGGAAAAATTTTTAGGCAAAGACCATCCAGATGTTGCTGCCAGTTTGAATAATTTGGCACTATTGTATGCGAGGCAGGGAAAAGATACAGAGGCCGAAACTTTATTTCAACGCTCACTAAACATCAAGGAAAAAGCCTTAGACAAAAACCACCCAGATGTTGCCCAAGGATTGAATAGTCTAGCAGCAATATACGTCAGCCAGGAAAAATATGCACAAGCTGAGCCGCTACTGCAACGAGCACTAATTATTAGGGAAAAAGCCGAGTTTAGAGATCAATCAGAAGTTGCTATCAATCTGGATAACCTGGCAGTACTGTATGCTAACCAAGGAAAATATCCACAATCCATGGAATTTCATGCTCGCAGTTCAGCAATTGGAGAAAAAGAGCTATCTAAAATATTAGTGGTTGGTTCTGAGCGAGACAAAAGAGATTATGTTGATAATATTTTAACTAGTCCTAATTTTAGCATTAGTCTCGCTATTAAATCTAATCGTAGTGATGCCGATCGGCTAGCCCTCACCAATGTATTACGTCGCCAAGGACGTGTTCTTGATGCTACCGCAGCAACCATCCAAAACATCAAAACCCGCCTCAAAGAGCGACCAGATCTCCAAAAAATATTTGATGATTGGAAAACTACCCTGCAATCACAAGCCGATTTAACAACCAGCCAACTTAGCCAAAAAAATCCCCAAGAGTATAAAGCCAGATATCAGGAGCTAGAGCAACTAGGGCAAAATCTTGAAGCTCAACTCAGTAAGCAAAGTGCTATTTTTCGCCAAACCGTTGCACCGATCGAACTTGAAAAAATACAGACTCTTATTCCCCAGGATGCCGCATTGGTTCACCTGATCAGATATCAACCATTCAATCCTAAAGGAGGCACGACAAAACGTTTTGGCTCACCTCACTATGCCGCCGCTATCCTCCGTTCCACCGGTAAACCCCACTGGGTAGACTTAGGTTTGGCAGAAGATATCGAAAAAAACACCCAAAAATTTCGAAAATATCTGCAAGATGGGAGTAATCCCGTCAATCGCAAACGCAATCAAATAGCTCGTACTATCGATGCACAATTAATGCAACCCCTGCGGCAATACCTCGGCGATGCTAAACACTTACTATTGTCCCCCGATGCCGCCCTGAACCTAATTCCCTTTGAAGCTCTCAAAGACGAAAACAACAAATATTTAATTGAACGATATGCCTTCTCCTACCTCACGAGCGGCAGAGACCTCACCCGCTTCGTTGATTCTCCCCCCAGTCGTCAATCACCAGTTATTTTCTCCGAAATCAATTATAATCAATCGACAAATTACACCCCCCTAGCCACAGCCACTGAAACCACCGAAATTCAGCGAGTCTTCCCCACGGCAAAATTAATACGTGATCGAGCAGCCACCAAAACCGCTCTCCAACAAGTCCAAGCCCCCCAAATTCTCCATCTCGCTACCCACGGCTTTTTTAAACCCGCCCAAAACAACCCAGATAATCCCAAACAGCTCGATAATCCTCTAACTCGATCAGGCATTATCCTCGCAGGCACCGACCAAATCACTGGCTTAGAAGTATCTGGATTAGACCTTTATGGCACTCAACTTGTTGTGCTCTCTGCCTGTGAAACTGGATTGGGAGATATTTCTGTGGGTGAAGGCATCTACGGTTTGCGGCGAGCATTAGTCATCGCTGGATCACAGAGTCAGGTACTTAGCTTATGGAGAGTAGATGACGAAGCCACAGTCGAATTAATGGGGACATTTTACCAAAACCTCAAAACAGGCATGGGAAGACACGAAGCATTACGACAGGCACAGTTGAAGGCACTTGATAAAAATCCCCATTATTGGGCAGCATTTATCCCTTCTGGCAATTGGGAACCGTTACAGATTCCCACAGAAACCAAGAAAGTCTATAGCGATCCTAAATGAGTTGCCGGATCAAATCGACCTCAAAGCCTTAGCCTTGATTTTGATCGCGCAGCTACGTGGCTGCGATGTCAAAGACGTGATGAAGTCATTAGGAATATCAAGTCACTGCTACATGCAGCCCCCTAGCCGTATCATGGGCAGCCTCAAGAATCGCTGATTTCTTCTTCCGCATTCAGCTCAGACAAAAGCTCTTCACAGCTTCGCCACATTGTTACTTGATGATTTCGATAGATTTTGGCAATGAACGGTGCTGGATGATTGTAAACTAAATTTTTGATTGGTTCGATCGCTTGCACCAGAATATCAATCATCTCAGCACCGGCAAGATTTTGAGAAGCCAGGATAAATAATTTAATTCCAGCACGAGCAACCGCCATTTTCTCTAAAGTGCGTCTGCTGATATTGGCATCTTTGGTGAGCACAACCCATTCTCTTGCACCCACTTGTGGCAACCATTCTATATCTAGAGCATCGGGTGCAAAGTGATCTTCATGAATTTCCACTGTCAGCCCAGCCTCCCGCAAAGCAGCTACAACCCTTTTGCTGCCTAAACATCGATCGATAAAAAATGTGATCGGTGGTGGAGTCATGCTGCGACAGGGGTCATTTCACAGCGAATAGCTTCTTCAATTAAATTGCGATGGCAGTTATAATCATCAGCTAATTCATCTAAAGAATCACCAGCTACATAGCGCTCTGCCACAATTTTAGTAGGAATACCTGTTCCTACAATCACAAGTTGACCAAAAGCAATGCGAGGATCGATTACCACCAAGCGCAAACTATTGGTTTCTTGGCAACGGGTAAATGGGTATAGCTTCATGGCTAAGCCTGTATCATCGGGTTCAATCCGCTCTAGATGGGCAGTTAGTAACTCTTTAAGAATTCTTTTGCCAGCAAGAGAGACATTGATCAAAGTGCCATAGCGATCGACAAACAAGTCTATTCCGTCAGTCCGAAATTCACTATGAGCCAAAGGATGAGTTACTTGTAATTGGGATTCTAAGTAGTCCAAAGCTACGCGCACTTTATCTAATTGAATTTTATGATGTTTGCGGATTGCTCGGAGTACATGGATCTCTACCAAATTGATAAACGAGAGTAGCGAAGAATCAGCAAGTGGAATTAATGGTGCGCAAGACTGCTGGCCTTGGGTTTGGGTGGTGGGATAACGTCGTCTAGCCACCCAAGAGCGGACTGTTCTCACCGGAATCCGTAAATATCGGGCAGCTTCACTTACCTTATATGTAGGGACATCCCTGGGATCTGTTTCGCCATAAATAGCAGAAATCGTTGCATTTCTCTCGCTGTCGTCTTCTGCGATAAATTTGAGTTGGTGGGCATTGTTATGAGCTGCCAGTACTTTGCTGCTTTCGGTAGAAAGCTTTGCATCATCATTAGTAGGGACGTAAGTGGAGTTAATAAGAATGGTCACAACGTTAAACCTCTAGGAGCATTAATTTTAAAGCATGTTTCAAATTAGACTATCCAGCCCTCGTGTCTGAGCTAAATGCAGCAACTTCAAAGCAGTCCCAGTAGGTCGCTTTTGGCCAATCTCCCACTTCTGAACCGTAGACAGACTTGTATTCAAAATAGCTGCAAACACCGCCTGACTAACATTGGCATTTTCCCGAATTTGCCTAATTTTCTCAGGCTCCAAAGACTCGATCGGCATCAAGCACAACCGATCGAACTCACGCAGCGTAACTTGATCCATAACCCCAGCCCTATGCAGCCCCTTAGCTGTATCATGGACGGCCTCAAGAATTGCTGATTTCTTCTTCCGCATCACAATCTACCTCAATTAATTCATCATTCTGTATGGCTATTTTCAAAGCTCCAGAAGACAGCGACAATAGCTCGATCGCTAGCTTTTTTAGAGCCTCTTCTTCATTTTTATCAATCGTGCTCAGCGATTGAACCATCGATTCCTGTAGAATAGCACTTAGTGCTATGAAAGACAATCAAGTCCCTCGCCACAAGTAACAGGCAGCAGTCCGCACTTATGGTAGGGTAGAGTATTAAAGAATTCCTGTAATTTTGTTCTTATGTCTCCCGTTGGTGAATTATCGATAGTTCTGGTACTGATTTTTATCAATGGCTTGTTCGTACTGTCAGAAATGGCCATCGTTTCAGCTCGGAAAGTCAGACTTCAGCAATTCGTCAATCAAGGCAGTAAAAAAGCCCGCCTTGCCCTAGATTTAGCGAACAACCCCAGCCGTTTTTTACCCACAGTGCAAGTAGGCATTACCTTAATGGTGATTTTGTCGGGTGCCCGAGGCGAAAGTGCGGTTAGTAAAACCTTGGTGCC
>JAYUSV010000166.1:0-2333 GCA_043755495.1 Synechococcales cyanobacterium | reverse complement strand
GTAGAGAGCATGAGGTTCAAAATTATGTATCAAACTGACTCGATAATTCATACTCTGCCTACTATGTATGATTTACCCAGTGAAGACCCGGAGGAAATGGGCTTGCCTGATGAATTTCATGATTTCCAGCCCGATTTGTTGCGAGAAACTTGTCGGCTTAATGCGGGAGAGTTTTTTATTGGGGCTGATCTGAATCTTTATTATGATTTGGATCATACTGGCTGGTACAAAAGACCGGATTGGTTTTTGGTGTTGGGGGTTGCTGCTAGTAAATCTTTGGCGGAGTCTCGGTTGAGTTATGTGATGTGGCAGGAGCAAGTGGCTCCGTTTTTGATGGTGGAGTTGTTGTCGCCGGGAACTGAGGCAGAAGATCTTGGGCAGACGTTGCGGGTAGCAGACAAACCACCGACAAAGTGGCAGGTTTATGAGCAAATTTTGCGGGTGCCATACTATGGAGTGTTTGATAGATACTCTAGTCAGTTTCGGATGTTCTGTTTGCAGGGTAGCCGGTATGTGGAGCAGGTGGTTGCTGGTCAGGGTTTTTGGTTGCCAGAAATTGAATTGGGGTTGGGAGTGTGGAGTGGTTTTTGTCAAGGGATGGAAGGGCAATGGCTGCGTTGGTATGATCGAAATGGTGAATGGGTTTTAACCGAGAAGGAAAGAGCCGATCGGGAGCGGGAGAGAGCTGACCAATTGCAAAAAAAAGCTCTGCGGTTAGCTGCGAAGCTGCAAGAATTGGGAATTGACCCAAAGTAAAGTTAGTTATAGTTGCTTGATGAAGAATTATTGCTTAATTTGGAGTTGATTGATTAGGTGACGGCCTTGGCGTTTGATCGTTGAATGTGCCTTTGTGAAGTACTAATGGTTATGAATTATAATGAGGGGAAATTAAGGTAGGGTTGTCGCCCGCTAATCCCAAGATGATTCAAAATCCTCAGCAGGTAATTATCTTAGAAACGCTTTATGCTAGTTTGCGATCGCCCCACGTAGAGATTCGGGCGAAGGCTGCTGATGCTTTGGGGCAAATGGGTCATTTAGCTACTGCGGAACATCAGATTGAAAGCCAATTGTTGACGGCGGTGGCCGATCCCTCGCCGATTGTGCGTCAGCGTGTGGTTAATGCTTTAGGTCATGTAGGTAGCAAGGCTATGATTCCGGCTTTACGAAATTTGCTGAGTGATCCAGAGCCGGAGGTGCGAAATAGTGCGGTGGTGTCGATCGGCACAGTTGGCGGCGATCCGATTTGGCTATTACCACTCTTACAAGATCCAGTTGCTGAAGTGAAAGCTATTACGGCTAAGGTTTTAGGCAAAATTGGCATCGGCAATTCAATGGTTATTAATGAGTTGCTAAAGTTGCTTAAAGATCGGGATGTTTTGGTGGGTAGTAGTGCCGCGATCGCTCTGAGCAAAATGAATAGTACTCAGGTTTTACCTGCTTTGTTAGAGGTGATTAAACAAGATCTGCCGGAGCGGTGCAATGGGGCAATTGCTCTGGGGTATTTGGGAGATGAGGCTGCGGTGGCGGCGCTGATGGGATTACTGCAAGATCCAGAGATTGGGGTGCGAGAATGTGCGATAGCTCCGCTTGCGCCTCCGGCGATCGAGGCACTAGGCAATATTGGTAGTCATCAGCGTTTTGAACCTGTTGCGGCTTAGTGGGTGGATCTGTGCTAATTCAAACTCTGCATCTTGTTGAAGTTTAAGGAGATTTTTACAATGCTCGATATCAAAAAAGCAGAAGAACTTTTGAGACATCATTTTGCTACTGTGACCCATGAGAAGTTTTTGGCAAATTTAGAAGAGTTTTGCCCGGAGTTTTTCCAGGCGAGACAAGAAACTATTGCGGCAGCAAAGTTACAGGAAGATGAGACTCACCGGGAATTTGAGAAAGCTAGTAAGTTAAAAATTGTTCCCAAGTTGCAGCAAAGAGGCATGAGTGTTGAAGAGATTGCTGAAATTTTGGAACTAGATCAATCTCTAATTACTCGGTAATTTTGCCTGAAATTAGAAATGAGCTACTTAGTGAGAGGTCTTTTGATCGATCCAGTGTTGCAGATGGCAAAGGCAGAGCGCTGGATCAGAATGATTAGAACTGTTTATTCAAGAAGTCTCGCTCAACTTGAAGTTGGTTGATTAGGTAGCAGTCATTGTTATCGACGGTTACCCGCATACGTCGTTCTAATTGAGCTAACAAGTAACGGCATTGGGTTCTCATAGTTGCTTGTTGAATTCTGCGGGTTTGGATTTGGTCAGGAGTAGCGATAATCATAGTTGTACCTGGTGATATGAAGTGGATGAGTGCCCTCTGGGGCAAAGGGCGAATAGACTAAG
>JAYUSV010000165.1:0-22959 GCA_043755495.1 Synechococcales cyanobacterium | reverse complement strand
TATTAATTGATGCCAGCGATAATTCTAAGCCTAGTAAAGAAAATAAAACTATGGGTTTCTGGCAAGATTTATTAAACAGCAAATACCAAAAAGGAGCTGGTATTCATCGGCTACAGCTAATACTTTGGACAATGATTTTGACCGTAATATTTCTCGTTTCAGTTTATAGTAAGCTTGCTATGCCCCAGTTTTCACTTGCTTTATTAGCATTGCAAGGAATCTCTGCTGGAACCTATTTAGGATTTAAATTCCCAGAAAACAAACAAAATTCTGATGATGCAGTGATTAAGAGTAGTACCGGAAATTCTTCCGTGCAGGGGAGCAATGAAAAATCTAGTGCTGATGAATCAATAGTCATATCAGAGCCTCAGGTAATTGAATCAAACTCTCAAGAGTTAGCTACAGACAGTAATGATAAATTAACTAAGACCTAATAAAGTACAAAATCGGTAAAATATTTGCAGCGAAATAAGTTAGCTAAGACCTGCTTCTATTGATCGCTTCTTAGAAGCATTAAGTTTCCTTTACTTTACAAGAGAATAAATATGGCCGGGTTACTCAATATCTTTGAAATTAAACTTAAAGACAATAATACAAAAATTACTCATATTAGCAATTTTCAGGCATTTTATCTGCGAAGTACTGCGCAAATATTTGTTGAAGACCAAGGGGAAGAAGATTTGCAAAGGCTAGGAATCCTCAAGCTAAGATCGAATGCAACACTTTTTACTTGGCTATTATTTCAAAGGGTTAATGATCTTCCACACATCATTTTCCTGAAAAATGCTCTTAGCGGTAAAATATATCTAGATCGTGAGAAATCTTCACAAAAAATCAAAAATATTGTTGATAGTGCCATTAAAAAAAACATAAGTGATTTAAGGAAAATCCATATAATTTTTCAAATTCATGGATACAACACATCGGAACAAGAATTTTATGAAGCTTGTCAAAAAACTGCTGCTACAATCAAAGAAATTCATGGGCAAAACAGCGATACATTATTGTTTTTTGGCTACCGCTGGCCTTCAGATAAAATATCTAGTAATGGGCTGCTAGCCACACTCAGCAGATCAATACTTCCATTATGGCTACAGTACTGTGGCCTAATTGGTATTGCTAGGTTAGCAATAGATCTTTGGAACTTCATTTCTGGAACAGTATTTCAAACGACCAATCTTCACTATTACATACATTTATTAAGAATCCATGATATTTTCAACTGGGATATTCGACTTTTATTTATCATTATTGGATTATTATTTTTTCGTTTCACATCTATTTTAGCAATTGCTATAATAACACTAATAATAATGAGGGCTTCTGGATATTTTCAGGATTCTTATCGAGCTATCAATCATGGCGTTCCTGATCTTGTTCAATTCTTTCGAGTATTTGATTATTGGATTAGACAAGATCCAAAATTCATGGAAGTTAATTCTAATAATGGAAATCGAATTAAGCTATCATTCATAGCACATAGCATGGGATGTTTTGTTACTACTAATCTGATTAGAATTCTTTCAGACGTTTTTGACAATAAAAATGACAATAACACTTTATCTGTTATAGATGAAGAGAACCAGTCTTATGAATCAATTAGTTCTCACATCGGTAGCTTTTTTACATTAGATAGAATGGTATTAGTTTCTCCAGATATCCCAATTAATACCATTTTACTGGAAAGATCTAACTATCTTGGCTCTTCATTAATCAGATTCAAGGAATCTTATTTATTTAGTAATCAAGCTGACGTAGTATTATTGCTTTTTTCTACAGTTGCTAACTATCTATCATTTTCATCTCGGACTCCACAGATGGGATATAGGCTAGGTAATGTAGGTGTACATCATCATATGAATCAAAAATGGTGGCGATCAATTATGACAAGATTTAAGCTGTTAATTACAGCATTTTCTTTTGATTCCAAATCGACGATCGATTATAGTAAATATAAGGAGAAAAGGTTTGATTTAATCAATATTCAACAAGAAACTTCAACAGCCTGTCCTTTTAGCGTTCTTGAGTATCTAATTATTGGAGTGCAGCACACGAAGCTTTTTACCAGGGGACGTGAGGAAATTCAAAAACAGCCATTTTTAGCTCAAAAATTTACTTATTTTGATTGCACAGATTATCTTAGAAGAAGAGTGAAAATCATCAATACAACGAGAGGATTAGAAACTTTAGATTTATTTGATTATTTTGCTTTAGTGTTTCAACACTCATTTACCCATGGCGGTTATTTCGATAGCAAAAAATGCCCAGAAACGCACGAAGCTATTTATCGAATTGCTTGTCAAGGATTTGATAAGTTTTCTGATACTACAACCGGACAAGAAATTATTAGCGGTCAGCACGAAATCAAGGTGTTACGACCAGTCTAAAGTACATTTACTTGGTGTTTAGATAGAGTTACTTATTTCAATCATTTTGAGTTTCAACTGCTCCTAATGCCTGTAGAGTGGAAATCTGAACTTTCTTCAGCCCTTGAATATTATCAATTTTCATGCCCTCATAAGGTCGTCGTATTTTCCAAGTGTCCAGGCATTTAATAGCAAATACATCCCATTTTTTAATGGTTTCATCTAAGCTAGCGGTAAAAGCAATTACTCTTGCCGGTTCGTCAACTGCTATCTTGATAGTAGCCATATCTAGAGAATAAATCATTTCACTATGACCGGTGAGGGTTTGTAGGCACTCACCACTAATAATGTCCCATACCTTAATAATACCGCCTAGTCCAGCACTAATAATAAATTGATTATCTGGGCTGAATTTTGCTATTGAAATTGCCCCCTGATGCCCGACAAAAGTTTGAAAGCATTCTCCAGTTGCAACATCCCATATTTTGATCGTGGCATCGTAACTTGCACTCACCAGCCACTTACCATCTAGGCTAAAATCTAGAGACCATACACTATTAGTATGTAGAGAAAGATTTTTACCCGGTTTTAATTCATCACCATTCCATAGTTTGATAACACCGCCAAAATCACCACTGGCCAATATTTGATTATTAGAATTCCAGGCTACAGAGACGATCGGGCTTAAATGCCCGTGCAGTGTATTCAAGCACGCGCCAGTATAAACATCCCATATCTTGATGGTTTTATCATAACTACCACTAGCCAGTATTCGACCATCAGAACTAAAAACAATGCTCCAAACCCAACTGTCATGACCACGAAGTGTTTGCAAGCAATTATTCAACTGCCAATCCCAAAGCTTGATTGTATAGTCAGAGCTACTACTAGCCAATAAATGATCATCAGGAGCAAATTTTACGCCCCAAACTCTGTTGGTATGTCCATGTAATGTTTGTAGCACTTCACCACTACTGATGTCCCAAATTCTTATTTTTTGATCCTCATAACTGCTGGCCAGATATTTTTTGTTGTAGCTCACTGAAACAGATAAAACTGCATTTGTATGGCCGGTAATTGTATTAATACAACGACCTAGCTTTAAATTCCAAATTTTAGCGACGTGATCATCACCACCACTGGCAATTTGTGTTCCATCAGGATGAAAAGATACGTTCCAGATACGGCTACCATGCCCTAAAAATACTTTTAAACATTTGCCATTACTAATTTCCCATAGCTTAATTGTTCTGTCATAGCTACCACTAATTAACTGTTGACCGTCAGGACTAAAATCAACTGCAATCACCTTGTCTTGATGCCCCCGAAAAGTGTTGAGGCATTCTTTGGTAGCTGCATCCCAAATCTTAATCGTATGATCTCGACTACCAGTGGCGATTAATTGGCCATTTGGGCTGAACTTTACAGATCGAATCCAATCATCGTGCTGACCCCAGGTAGCCAAGCAATGACCATTATCAACAGACCATTGTCTTACCCAATTATCTTCTCCAACACCAACAATAGTCTGATTATCAGGGCTGAAGGCCAATGACCATATCCGTTCACAATGAGAAATAAGAGTCTGAACCTCTAAATTTAATTTCCCAGGTAAAAATTGCCACAGATGAATTGTGCCATCTTGAGTTGAAGCCGCTAGCAATTGGCCGTTAGGACTAAATGCAATTGTATTTACACTGTAGTTATTTTTTATAGTAAGCAGGCATTCACCGTCAATTGGATTCCATAGTTTTACCGTGTAGTCATGGCTGGCGCTAGCTAGATATCTGTTGTCTGGACTAAACTCTACTGCCCAAGTCCAATTTTGATGTCCTTGGCAATCAGCTATTTTCTCCCAATTGGATGCATTCCAAATCTGAATATCACCTTTGGTATCACTAGTAGCTAAATATTTTCCATCAAGGCTAAATGCAAGGCCAATGATACCGCCAAAGGTTTCGGCAAACGTGGTTTGGCTGATATGACTACCAGTAAAGTCCACATCACACAATGACTTGTTCAACAGATATGCCTGACGAATAGCAGTATTAGAAAAATCAAAACCTTGAAGATCGGTTTTAAGATAGCAAAACAAATTAATTAAATTGCCAACACCATAACCAACTATCTTCGGTGATTGATGACGTAAACTATTTAAAATTTGGCAAAGGTGATTTTCTAGGTCTGTTTGATTTTCAAAATTATTTAACAATCGATCAACCAGAGGCTGCAAAATCAATTGTATTTGAGCATCTCTTAAATAATCTTGAGTCTGAGCTTCTATAAGGGTATAAGCCTTAAATAAATTCAGCTTGTTGGCAATGATTTCTTGCTCTATTTGCACAATAAATTTCTCGATCATATACTCCATAATGACCGGCTGCTGAGTCAATCCTTGTCTGGTACTTTCAATCAGTGAGCGGTCGCATAGAGTCTCTAATGCTTCTAATATAATAGTAAGTGATGGAGTTGGAATTAATTCTGCTTCTAGCTTTGCTGGCAAAACACCTGCTCGGTTAATTGCTAGCCAATACATTAGCTGCTTTTGCAGCTCTGAAAGTCGTTCAAACTGCTGATTAAATAGTTGCCATAAGTCGCTAAAGACGGTTGTGCCTTGCTCTAGAAAAGCTTGAACATCTCCACAAAAAATATTTTGAATAGCCGTAGCCAATAATTTAAGAGCAAGAGGATTTCCATCAACATGATGAATTAAGCTGCTATACTCTGATGGGTGAACGGCTACACCTTTATTTAGCAGAATATTTTTAGCTGCATCGATCAATAATCCGGTTAACTGCAAAGATCTAATTGGTGAATTAATGCCTTCTCGTAAACTCACCCCATTAGGTTTCTCTCGTCCTGTTATCAATATACAGCTTTGATGGTTCTCATCGGCAATACGTTCATATAGCTGGCCATAAGCTTCATATCCAGCTATATATGAGCCATTTCGATTACCAGGTTGTAAAATGGACTCAACATTGTCAAAAATTAATAGACAACGTTTTTCATGTAGTTGTTTGAGAAGCAAGGCCACTGAACTTTCTTTTACTGCTGAGCCAACCAAAATCGGCAAAATTTCGTTCAATAAATCATGGAGTAGTGGAGCTTGTCGTAGACTCCGCCACACCACATAAGCAAATTTTGACTCTACCGACTGAGCTAGTTTTACAGAAAGAGCAGTTTTTCCGATGCCTCCCCAACCAAAGATACCGACTACTCGGCAACTATGGTCTAAAGTCCAATTTTGGAGAGTTTGCAATTCTGAAGTACGACCATAAAAATCGGAGACATCGATCGCTTCTCCCCAATCTACATTGGTACATAGGGATTGAAATCGCTGTAAAACAGTTTTGATGTTGCTTTTAGAAACCTTTTCGCCAGTGAGTTTAGAAAGTGTTTGCCATAGCTCAGAGGCAATTTGCTTAATGTAAACTGGTTCGTAACCAAGTTCTTGCCCAATTTCTTGATAGGAGTTACCAGCCCAAATGCTAAATATCATAGCTCTCTGGATGTCTTTGAGCTTTTCTTGGTGATTTTGAGTGAGGATTTGATCGATGATTTCTAGAGCCTCTTGTCCAGTCATTTTACTAATGCTCGATCGGTGCTGTGATGTGGAGATGATAATGCATTAACCATTTAATGGACAGACTCTAAGGGGGGTTGTTACATTTCTTTGCATTTGAGTGAGATAACAACCTACTTTTTCAGTTTAAGGTGAATTACAATTCTGGCAAATGACCTAACAACCAGTTAGCCGCAGTAGCACGACGAGTTTCGGTGGGGCCAAATTCGCCGATTTTGTAGCCTTTGAAACCGAGTTTCTCTTTCAGTAATTGTTTGTTTTCGATGGAAATTGATCGAGTTAATTTCACGCTTGCTGGTCGGCCTGCAATAAAATCGGGAGGCTGAGGATAGTCAGCAATCCATTCTTCCGATACCAAAGCAGTATCCCAGAACCGTGATATCGGATCAAGTCGATATCCCAGAACCTGCCATATAAGCTGGTTGATCACCATATCAGGGATTTCTTTATTTAAGATTGCCCAGATAGTATCAGTATTTAAAGCTGGCAACGGTGGCCAAGTTAGGTTGCCATAGTCTACAGGCTGATCGGGATCTAGGGGCATAAGGAGTTCTCAATAGGCTGCATTAACAAGCAGGTAATCTTAGGCTAAAATCATCTGCTTGTTTACCCTAAAGGAGAAATACCCTCAAATCAAGTATTCGCAATATAATTTTTGAGTCAATATATACTTTCTGCCAGTATTAGGTCTACGGCCTCCTGCAAATTGGCGACGATCGAATCTGGCTGAAATTTCTCTAGAGTAGACCGATCTCTGATTCCTGACAGAACTCCAATCACCGGGATATTCTGACTTCTAGCTGCCGCAATATCGGCCTCGGTATCACCAATCATCCAAGTTCGAGCGGCTGGCGGCAATTCCTGGATTGCTCTCAACATCAGCAGGGGTTTATCTTGTTCGTCTTTGGTTTTGATGTAATCATCGCCCAGGTTGTATCGACGGTTGCTGGGGAAAAATGGGGTTAGTGGTGCTTGACTAAAAGCATAGTCCAGCTCTCGATCTCGGCGCATGGTCATTACCACCAAATCGATGCCCTGCTGTTGAATTTGAGTGAGAGCCTTAATCGCCGTAGGAATTATTTGATCGAATTTCAGATAAACTAACTGATGGACTAGCTCTTTGCGCAGTTGGCTAAACTCTACTGCTTGCTCTGCTGTTAATCCTGACTGCATACCAACAGTGACTTCAGAAGTCTTCGATCGCTTGAAAGCCCAAAACTCTGCTTTACTCAAGATCTGGATCTCTTGCCCTGGTTTTTTGGTGCTATTGAGACAAAGCAGATAGACTTGATAGTAACGCTCCGAAACATCCATAATCGGGCCGTCAAAGTCTGTGATAATCCTGAGCATGTTTATTGGTAACAGAGTCGTCGCCCCATATTGTATCTCAAGCTGGAAATATTAGGATGTTCTACTGCTCAGCGATCGATCATTTATCTTGCACAGCCCCACCGACACTAGTGGCTAGGATTAAGCACCAATGCCCTAGCACACTCCCCAAACTCACTGAATTGCTGATTCGTGATTTGCCTAGCTATGCCAATCGATCGGAGCAGCGTCGTCGCCCCAAGGTAAATACGATTAATTACACCAACTATTTAACCGCCGGTCGCCCGGAAACTGTTGCCCAGCTCATCGAGAATCCAGAATATCGCCCCACCTTACCATCTGCTGCTCCACTTCAGCTATACCTGAGTACTTTAGAAAAACGCTATGTGGGTCAAAACTCCACAGAGTTACAGCAGTTTCATTGGTTATTTTTGGCTAAAGGAAAAAAAGATTGGTATTTGGTAGCTATGTATTCTCGCCAAGGCCGCACTAGCGGTGAGCCGTTACCTCCTGTCGAAAGTCTGCAAAGCCCAGTAGGTGAAGGTGTCCAAATTTGGTTGAGAGATTGTAATGCAGGCACAATCCAACCTTGAGATCAAACGATTCTTGTAGTTATTATTTTACCTGGAGACCAATTGGTTTTTGGTACAAAGGATCAATCCGCCGCAGGGTCAGGCTAATGCGACCAGCCGTGACAGTAGCTCTTTTGATGGCGTGGCTCCAATGTTCTTGAGTGCGTTGGCTCATGTGCAGCATCGAACCATGAGGCAATAGGTAGTAGCGACGATCTTCGTAATTTGCCTTCGATCGAAATGACAATTTCCGTTCTACCCCCAAAGAAATAATAATAATCTCGGTGCCAGCTTCTAAATTATCAATTTCGTCAGAATGAAAACCCATCTTCGAGTGGCCATCTGCGTAGAAATTAATTAGGCAACTATTTGGTTGAAACCCCAGAGTTGTCTGTAGTCGATCGCAGATCGGTACTAGTAAGTCATGCATCGGTTTGTCTTCATAAACCAAACCAGAATAATTGTAGGCCAAGCCATAACAGGCCGTCTTCCGCGCACTGATTCGTTCGTCCCAATCAATTCGATCGCACAAATGGCTATATAGTTTTGTGGCTACACTGGGTGAAAGATAATTAGGGCGAATTGTAACTTCTGGCTCAATCATTACTGGATGCTAAATCAAATCTTGCTGCTGCCTCTCATTTTAACCCACCCTGGATCAGCTCTGTGAATCAGAACCCCTGGCTTTAAAAGCCTTCATCCAAGACCGGGGCGGGTGCAAAACCAATGCAGAAATTAAGCGATCGCATCAGCATAAGATTGCTTCATCCGTTCGGGAATTTTGATTGGTTTCTTGGTTCCCAAGTTGAGGAATATCCCCATTTGTTGACCCATCGCCGAGATTTTATCACCGGTCACAATTTCGGCGTTGACCACCCAGCGCAAAGACTCTAATGATTCCACCCACATTTTGCCGATCGGTCGATCGCCCAACACGATCGACTGCTTGTAATCTATTTTGGTTTGTAAGACGATCGGGGCGAAGCCTTGCTGAAGCTGCTCTGCTAACGGAAAAGAATTATCGAGCATTGCTAAGCGCATATCTTCAAACCAGCGCACGTAAACAATGTTACTCACAATGCCCGCAAAATCGATGTCGTAGGTTTTGACGGGGAGCGGTAGTTCAATCTCTAAGGGCTTGCGCTGAGTTGTCATGCTTGTTGTGCTGAGTTTTACATTAGTAGACAGGTTATCAGAGATTACTTGCATTTTGCAAGTAATCGTAGTAAGTTTTAGGTGTTAAAGTCAGGTCAGTTTTCTATTTCTCATGGCTTCTCGTTCTCCTTGCCCTATAGCTTGCTTGCACTCTAGATTTGATCGGCGATCGCTGGACGCTTTTGGTGATTCGTGACATGATGTTTTTTGATAAACATCGCTTTGAGGAATTTTTAGAATCGCCGGAAGGGATTTCGACCAACATTTTGGCCGATCGGCTGAAGTCGTTAGAAGGAATGAGTTTAGTAGAAAAACAGTCCTATAGTAATCATGCTCGTCGCATGAGTTATTGCTTAACAGAGACGGGCAAAAGCCTCAAGCCGGTACTAAAAATCATGGCTATGTGGGGGTTAAAGCATCTAGATGGCACCCAAGTCCCAACGGAGTTTCGCTGAATTATTAGCACAATCGATATTATCAAATAAACTGAGGAAATTATTATGTCACCATTGGTTAGTTTAGTTACCATTGCCGCACTCATCATGTTCTTTGTAGTTACGATCAATGTGGGTAGGGTAAGAGCTAAATATGGAATAAAACCACCAGAAATGGCTGGTAATCCAGATTTTGAGCGGGTAGTGCGGGTTCAGCAAAATACTTTAGAACAGCTCAGCTTGTTCTTACCTGCGCTATGGATTTTTGCCCAGTTTGTGAATCCGGTCGCCGCTGCCAGTTTAGGCGCTGTTTGGGTCTTAGGTCGCATCATCTATGCCTGGGGCTATTACCAAGCCGCCGAAAAACGTGGCCCTGGATTTGGCATCAGCACGCTGGCTACAGTTGTCTTGTTATTGGGTTCCTTAGTGGGGATTGTGTTGAATTTGATGAAAGGTTAGGAGTATTAATCGATACTCCTAACCTTGCCGAAGTAAGCCATCAAACTTGCGGATACTCTTTGCAGAAGTCAGCTAATTCCCATAGAGGTATGATAGGTTTGATGATTTCCACTAGCCTAGGATAATGCTAATGATCCAGACTACCCAAGAACGAAAAAAAAGCTTTTCGAGTTTTACCTACAAAGAAGCATTTAAGTATTTGGGAATTAACGAGTTGCAACGTTGGTCAATATTGGCAACCCCTGTCCCAATCAGCGATTTTTTTCGGCAGCGATTAGAGCGGCTACAGCGTTTTGACCTAGAGAGCTTGGAAGTTTCTAAATCGTTGCTAATTGATGCTATTTGTGAAGAAGGTCTGGAGGGGTTCGATCGGCTCAAAGTCTGGAAAGGAGCATATCTGGAGGGTGAAAAGGTCTGTGGAAACGCCGATTATTTAATTGCCGAACGGCGAGGCTATCTAGAAGCGCCATACGTCTGCGTTATCGAGGCCAAGAAAGATGATTTTGAGCAGGGTGCGGCGCAGTGTTTAGTAGAAATGCAGACTTGCCAATGGATCAATCATCAATTGGGGAAAGAGTCGATTATTTATGGCATTGTAACTAATGGCGAGGGCTGGAAGTTTTATAACCTACAATTGGATGGTTCTGTGGCCGAATCTTTGCTATATGGGATTGGTGAAATGCCAATTTTGTTAGGAATATTGCGAGATTTTTTTGGTTTATGTCAGCAAAATTTAGTTGCCTGAGTAAATCTAAAGCGATCGAGTAGTAACCATTTTTTCACCAAAAAAATAAATCAGGAGTATTCTATGTCTGCCCCCTCGCCATCAATTCTAGCAAACAGCTTTAAGTATAATAAACCAGCCGCCATATAGTTACTATACTGCGACTAATCGCTTCAACTGACTTGCAACTTCATCCATCAACTCTGGGCGCTTTAGGGTCACAGCCAAAATCATAGTGCCCTGTAAAGTGCCGATCATATGAACAGCTAAGGTGGCAGCATCAGCGCGATCGACCAATACCAACTCAATCCAATCTAGTAGGCGCTTGAAAAATCGTCTGGCGGCTGCCGACACAGCATCTGGCAAATCTTTTGACTCTGCCCCCAACATACAGCCTAAACAAATCATTCCGTCATTCTGCACAGCCAACCGATAGCAATCACATAATTGTTGTAAATGCTCTTCTGCTGTTGCTTGGGTGAGGTCAACGAGACCCAATGATGCTGCCAATTTATCACTATAGCGATCGACCACTGCTGCCCCCAGCAATGCCTTCTGCGGAAAATGGTAATGCACACTGGCAGCCTTAATTCCTACATCTGCCGCCAGATCACGATAACTTACGGCCTCAAATCCACCCCGGCGAATGCGGATCTCCGCTGCCTCCAAAATTTCGATTGCCTTAGCTGAATAGTCTGTGGAATTGCCTTTCATACTTTTTATTATCTAACGTTAGGTAGGGGGTTGACAACTGCCTATGAATCACGCAATTATTTGTCTAACGAACGTTAGATAGATAAAATTCTGTAATTGGAGAAATGCCATGAAAGTCTACGAATACAAAGCCTTCCCCAACCCTTGGCGAGTACGCATCGCCCTGGCGGAAAAGGGTTTAACTGAGCAAGTCGAATTTGTCCAAGTCGATTTGCCCCAGGGTGAACACAAGCAACCAGCATTCCTAGCGAAAAATTCGGCGGGTGCTGTGCCTTTGCTAGAACTTGATGATGGCACCTGTATTGCCGAATGTACCGCTATTACTGAATACTTCGACCATTTGGTTGGCGAACCGACTCTGACGGGCAAGAACGCTAGGGAGCGGGCGGTGATTCATATGATGCAACGGCGGGTGGAAGCAAATTTACTCGATGCGATCGCCAGTTACTTCCACCATGCCACCTCGGGTTTGGGCTTTGAAGCCTATCAAATTCCAGCATGGGGCGAAAAACAGAAAGAACAAGCGATCGCTACCCTGAATGATTTAGATAAATTATTGGCGAGTCAGCTTTATATTGCGGGCGATCGCTTTACGGTGGCTGATATTACGGCTTTGGCTGGCGTGTCTTTTGGTGGGTTTTGCCAAATTAAGATTCCTGAAACTGCAAACCATCTGCAAGCTTGGCACGATCGAATGCAGCAACGACCTAGTTTTAGTGCGTAATTGCTATTAATTTATTGGGGAGAATAACGCGATGGAACTCAATGCTGACTTTACCAAACGGGCGGTGGTGCATGGGGCGATGATGCCTTGGCAAGCATCGCCGATCCCTGGTGTAGAAAGAAAAATGCTCGATCGCATTGGGGATGAAGTGGCGCGGGCGACAACGATCGTGCGCTATGCTCGCAATAGTCAGTTTTCTCCCCATATCCATGGCGGTGGCGAAGAATTCTTGGTTTTGGAGGGTGTTTTTCAGGATGAGCATGGGGATTATCCGGTGGGTACCTACGTTCGGAATCCGCCAACATCTCGCCATACGCCAGGTTCATTCAGTGGCTACATTATACTGATAATGCTTTGTTCTTGGATGATTATCCAGGATCAGAGTGGTTTACGTCAATAGGAGTACTGGGCGTAGTGATTGTGATGACTCCTGTGGGCGTACTTGGATACTGGCTATATACCAAACAATCTTTCTGGTCAGCATATTTGCTATTAGGAATATATTCTATCACCAGCATTTCGAGTCCTGGGCACTATCTTTACCCAATGGTTGCCCCCATGTCGCTCAAAATGCATATTTTAATTTGGCTAGATGGAGTTTCAGGCTTATCGCTGATTTGTTTTGTCTTTTGGTCAGGTGTGATGGCTCAAGAATGGCATGATAATAGCGTTGTAGAGTAAGATCAGAAGAACCCCAACTCCGTCTAGGAAATTCGTTGGTGAGTAAATCTAGATTTTAAGGTTGATCTTGCCGCTACGTGAGAAACGATCGGAGCAGGATATTGACTTTTAATTCCTAGGAAAATTTTGATGATTAGATTTCACTATTTTTTGCATAATATTGAACATGTTAGCGTCTTTATTTCCTTGCCAATGCTCCATCAGCTCTAGCTGTCTTAATTTTAAGGAAGTTTTTAGTTGTTCAATACCATCTTCGTAGAAATGTATTGGCATTTCTTCTACCTCTGCCAGAGGTGCTTGAACGTGTTGCCCTATCCAGAGTAGGGCTTCTTGCCTGCGAATTTCAGGATCTTTCTCTTTTTTAAGTTGCTCAATGCCTGCAATCAGTGCTTCTCCGGGGCGGGCAATATTATCGCAATCAAAGAAGCTATCTGGAGGCTGCTGAAGTAACTCCTGAGCTTTTTCTTCGGTTGACTCGAACAATTTATTCACGATACGCAGGCTTGTGACTTTAGCCGCGCGTCGATTAATTCGTTTATCAAAGAACTCGATCGCCTGAGTGACCCGTTCCCAGGATCGCACATCTAAGAGCATTTGATCTTCACCACGAAAGGTAAAAGAACCAATAACAACAGGCCGAATTTCCTTGGGTAGCTGGCTGTGAGGCTTTCCTAATCGTAACTTCTCAGCCTCGTGTTCAAACAGCCAGACCCAACGATTTCGTATGTCATCAAATTCCATGCAGCGAAGTTTATTAAAGATGCCGAGGACAGTCTTCTGATTAAAAACTTGATAATAAACCCTTCCGAGCTGATACAGTTCACCAGTTGAGGTGTGTAGAACTGGTTGTAGTTTGTTCATAGGTGATGGTTCCCAAAAGCTGGATAGGAAATTATGTGAACTACCCGACGCTCACCTTGCGGTAGAGCGCGGGCTTCTCCCTTCAACGACCACAGCCTCCACAGTAGTAGACTTGCGTCCATACTGTTTTGGTCTTACGTAGCCTTCAGGAGCAATAACGCTGGTTCCCAACGTCAATACGCGCAAGCCTTCATTTTTGATGTTAATCGCGGCATTGATGTCTCTATCGTGCCTTTGCCCACAGTGAGGACAATCGAATTCACGAACTGACAGATCCATCTTTGGCAGAGGATTCAATGTATTAGAGCAAAGATGAGTGGACGCAAAGAATCGACCTATTTCTAGATAAACCTTGCCCATCATTTCAGCTTTGTACTTGAGCATGGTACAGAACATCCCCCAGCCAGCATCAGAGATTGCTTTGGCTAGGCAATGGTTTTTCACCATGTTTCTTACTGCCAGATTCTCTACTACTATGACTTGGTTCTCGTCTACTATCTTGCGCGATAGTTTGTGTAGAAAATCCTCACGAACACGTTTGATTTTCGAGTAAACCTTAGCAACTACAAGCTTTGCTTTTCGACGATTGTTACTCGTCTTATCCTTTCTACGGGATAGTTTTTTTTGCTTGCGAGCTAGATTCTTTTCATACTTCTTAGTTGCTCTAGGGTGTTGATATTTTGAGCCATTAGATGTAACAGCAAAATCGGTTAGACCTAGATCTATTCCAATAACATCACCATCAGCATTTGAGTCAGGCTTTTCAATACCATCTTCCACAAGGATAGAAGCAAAGTATTTACCATCAGGGTTTTTAGAAACCGTAACGGTTCTGACCTCTCCAGCAATGCTTCGATGAATAATTGCTTTTACCACATCCAGCTTGCCGGGGAATTTTATCTCAGTATTACCCAACACTTTTACATTAGCTGGATACTGAATAGATTGTTTTCCTTGGCGTTTTTTGAATGTAGGATAGCCAGCACGACCATCAAAAAAATTACGAAAAGCTACGCCTAGATTAAGAACTGACTGCTGAAGGCATTGAGAATAACACTCAGAAAGCCATTCAAACTCACTCTTCCACAAAGGTATACACTTTTTCATCGACATGGCTGTAACACCTTTGCCAGTTTCTTGATAAGTTGCAGTCATCGTAGCCAAAGACTGGTTCCAAACCCAACGCGCGCAGCCAAAAGCCTGAGCAAGATGAGCTTGCTGGGCTTCGGTGGGGTAGATTCGGACTTTAACAGCTTTTAGCATGATTCTTTGACTAACCTAATTAAGATAATAACAAGGAATTTGGCAAAAAGCAATGGGTTTGCTCATTTCCTTATCCAGCCTCAAACCCCAAACGCTGTGCGTTATGTGGCTCGGCTGTAATCGTCAATTCGCTCGGCTCTCATCCCGACGCTCACCGAAGCGGTAGAGCGCGGGGCTTCCCGCCTGTAAGCTAAACTATCACTACGTCGGTTATTACAAGGAAAACAGGCTAGCCGTAAGTTTTCTAGTTTGTTGGAACCACCACGACTACGGGGCTTGAGATGATCGAGCGTTAGCTGGCTGGGGAGAAATGTCGCATGGCACCAATAGCAACGAGGGCCATTCTTTCTTAATAGGCGGATGCGGCGGTCTCTTTTTTGTTTGGTTTTCATAGCTGAGAAAATCTTTGAAACATATTGTATCAGCCTAACTTAGGATTTCATAGGAGCGTGTAGATCTTGGGGCTAGCCGGAAATCCTCACCTCAGATCAACGGAAACCTCGATCGACAGCAGTTCAATGCTGGATAGGTGATTGGTTATACTAGAGTTGGCAACCTTCATCTTCTAACTTGCGCACCTGAATATGGATAACAACAACTGGCTCCAGCAAATTATGATGATGGGCATCGGTACCACCTCAATGGTTGCCGACAAAATCAAAGAAATGGGCGACCAAATGGTCAAGGACGGCAAGATCGACCCCGATCAAGCCAAAACCATGGTAGATGACATCATGAAGCAAGTGAAACTCGACCCCGGTTCAGTAGACGAGCAAATGCAACGCTGGATGCGCCATACCATGCAAGATTTGGGTGTGACTCGCCAATCTGAGACCGATGAATTACGAGGAAGAATCGATCGATTAGAGCGCCAAGTACGCGAACTAGAGAACAAACTGTGGAAATAGAGAGAACTAGCCCGCCATAACTCGTTACAATTGTTTACGATGAGTTATGGACTACGTATCATGGGCGAACAGTTGTCGCAGGCTCTAGAGCTGTTAGCAGAAATTTTTAGAGGTTTAAGCCTCCCCGAAGCACTTACTCATTGGGGTCATCCTTTTTTTATGAGTATTGTGATGTTTTTCATGGGCGGCTATGGAGCTTATGCAGGCTGGAAAGGGCGACTGCTCAGAGAAACCGATAAAGAGGAAGCCGCTAAGTTACGCACTGAGCACAGCAAAGTCATGAGTGGGATGGCATTGTTTATGGCGATCGGAGCCACCGGCGGTATTTTGGCTTTGGTAATTCAAAAGCAGCCAGTGATGGAAAGCCCTCACTTTGTGACCGGTATGACGGTGCTGTTTATGCTGTTTTTAAACGCCGTGGTTTCTTTCACTGGTTTTGCTGGCCAAAATCCAGCAGTGCGCAAAGCTCATGCCTATTTTGGCAGCGCAATCATGATTGTGATGCTGGCTCATGCCGCTGCTGGCCTGAAGCTGGGGCTATCGATTTAGTCTGGGGTACGGCTTCGTTCCACACCGATCACTCAATCGATCACTTTGGCGAAGCCGTGAATCCTGTATCTTGATTTAATAACAACTTTTTCAGGCAGTCAGCAATGACCATCAGTATTTTTAACATTTGCTCTATCACAAACTACGAATGAGCTTTAACCTAGCCGAAAAACCAGCAATTCTGCAAAAACTACCAGCAGCACCAGTTCTGGTAAGTCTGTTTGCATTATTTTTTTCCCTAATTCCGATTTCTTTAGCACCGGCTCTCACTAAGTTGAGCGAGCATGAGATTGGCCCAAATGCCGTTGCCTTTCATCGCAGTTGGATTGCGGCAGTGGTCTTTGCCCTGTTGTCTGCCAGAGAAGCTGCCCGTACCCGCAAAATGGTATCGGATGTGATGGTGCCTGAGGTGATCGAGGCAATTGCACCACAGCCGATCACCAAACAGCCCATGACCAAAAAAGAAGTGGGGCTACTGCTAATCACTGGTATTGCTGCCACCGCATCTTTGCTGCTCTGGACTTGGTCTTTGAGCGAGACGGGCGTGGCCAATGTGGCTTTGCTCTCTAACTTGAATCCAATATTTGTGGGCTTAGCTGGATATTTTTTGTTTGGCCAAAAGTTCGATCGCAGATTTGTGGTTGGATTAGTGCTGGCCATCGCCGGGGCTGTTGCTTTTGAGCTTAGCGAGGCTCAGTTTAGCGCTGACCAACTTCAAGGTGATGCCTTAGCATTTATTAGTGCTGTTTTTATCGCTACATATTTGATTCTGATCGAAAAACTGCAAGGCCGATTTAGTACCTCCACGATTATGATGTGGCGCTGTGGAATTACCACCACTTTTTTGCTGCCGCTGCTACCATTTATTGAAGATAGATTGTTTCCTCAGACCCAAAACGGCTGGCTTTTGATCATTTTTCAGGCTCTGTTTTGCCAAGTCTTAGGGCAAGGTCTTTTGGCCTACAGCCTCAGCAAACTGTCATCTGGCGTTGTCGCTATCACACTGTTGCTAGAACCAATCATTGCTTCAATTTTTGCCTGGTTCATTTTTGGCGAACAAATTACCTTGGCAGATTGGATCTGTTTTGTGGTGGTTTTAGGGGGCGTTTATCTGGCTCAATCTAGTAAAACAGCGGTTAAAACAACCCCGATCGAAGTTCCGTAAACGAAGCCCTCTAGACTTGATATCTAGAGGGTTTTACTAACTTTAATCAGGATAAATCCGTAGCCGCCGATTTGGTTCTTCGCCAAAGCTATCGGACTTGAGATGATAATGCTCGATTAACTCATGCTGCATCTTGCGTACTTTGTTCGATCGAGGCAACAATTCCACGGGCTGATTTTTAGGAATCACAATTTGCTCTACAGCTAACCGGGCTTCTTCCAAGGCCTCAATTTCATCGTCACTACCATCTTTAATAAATAGCCGCAAATCTGCATCAGCAGGCAACGGCTCATCCATATTCAGCATTCGGCGCAGAGTGCGAGTAAGCTGCGGGATAGTCCCGGACTTGACACTATAAATCGGTAGCTGGCGCACCTTAGCTACCTGCCGCAGCTTGGCATGATTTTTGATATGAGTGCGCAGTGCCAACACAGCATCGGCACTATCCATATCTTTGGTCAGTACCACTGGAAGTTGCAAGACTTCGATAATTTGATCGAGTTCTTGAACACTGATGCCATAGGGATAGACATGTAGTGGCAACTCATCACCCTTAGCGCCGGGGCCATCAATCACATCTTCACCATCCCAGGCTGCCTGATTTAGCATTTCCTGGAAAGTCAGCCGCTCGGAGGTTGCCGCGACTGTAACTCGATCGGGCTGGCGAATTGATTGATCACGACTAGCATATTGGCGAGTGGTAGTTGGCAAGGGTTCCATACGACCACTGGCTCGCCAGCCACCGGGTGACATGCTGGGATTCGCGGCTGCTGGGGCAACCGTGGAGGTTTTTTGGGGAGTGATTTCCTTTTGGATCGTCACATGACCCTGATCATCTACAGTGCGCAGTTGCGGAGTGGGCTGCCGACCGCGCAACAGGTTATCCACCATATCGGCAACGCTATCGTGAATTATCCAACGATGGCGCTCCTGCATTTCTACGGCGATCGTGAAGGTGGGTGGAGCTTTACGCTCTAGCACCGTTTTTTGCGAAGCGCGGCGGCGGGCTTCTTCATCACCGAGGGTTACGGCCTGAATGCCACCAACTAAGTCCGAGAGAGTGGGGTTTTTGATCAGATTTTCGAGTTGGTTGCCGTGGGCGGTACCGACGAGTTGGACACCTCGTTCGGCGATCGTCCGAGCAGCTTGGGCTTCTAGCTCGGTACCGATTTCATCGATCACAATCACTTCTGGCATGTGGTTTTCCACTGCTTCGATCATTACCTGGTGCTGAAGCTCAGGCCTAGAAACCTGCATTCTTCTAGCTCTGCCGATCGCTGGGTGCGGAATATCTCCATCCCCAGCAATTTCATTAGAGGTATCAATGATCACCACCCGCTTGTTTAGATCATCGGCCAGTACTCTGGCGATCTCCCGCAGGGCAGTGGTTTTACCGACTCCTGGTCGCCCCAGCATCAAAATAGATTGCCCGGTTTCCACTAAGTCCCGAATCATATTAATAGTGCCGAACACTGCCCGCCCTACCCGACAGGTAAGTCCAATAATATCCCCGGCTCGGTTACGCATAGCACTTATTCGGTGGAGGGTGCGTTCAATGCCCGCGCGGTTATCACCGCTGAACATGCCCACTCGATCGACACAGTATTGCAGGTCTTCTTTGGTAACTACTGTTTCGCTCAAATACTCTGCCCCGCTCACAAATCTGGCTTCTGGACAGCGACCAAGGTCTAAAACTATTTCAATTAAATCATTTTGTTGCGGGTGCTCGCCAATGGTCTGACGGATTGCTGCGGGTAAAATGTCGAGTAACTTACTGAGGTCATCAGTAATTTCTTTTCTGCCCAAACTGGTGTTTTCTTCCGTCATAGATATTTATTAGTTTTGATGAAGGTGCGGTCGCAACTCGTCAGATGTCGATACCGGGGTTTTAGTAGCCAGCAACGTTTCTACTAATTCACCACGATTCTGGATTCTATTATTACACGATAAACCTTAGGTCGGCATTGGGTTCTAGCGATCAAAAGTGATCGGATTGTCGGGTGTTGACTCTCGATCGCCAAATAGGCCATAATGAAAGACTGTTTACTTTACAGGCTCGGAAAGGGTTTTCTTACATCAAACCAAGTTCTACTGCGGGTTTTAACCCAGTAGCCACCCCTACGGCCAACTTATCCTTAAATTATGACCTACGCAATTATTGAAACCGGCGGCAAACAAATCCGCGTTGAAGTCGGACGTTTTTATGACATCGAGCTACTTGCCGCTGAAGAGGGCGAAAAAGTTGATATCGATAAAGTCTTGCTCATTGGCAATGGTGAGACTGTGACTATTGGCCAGCCTTTGGTGGCTGGTGCGGTAGTGAAAGGCACTGTAATGCGCCACTTCCGCGATCGCAAGGTTATTGTCTATAAGATGCAGCCCAAGAAAAAGACTCGCAAAAAGCGCGGTCACCGTCAAGAAGTTACTCGTTGGATGGTCGATGAGATCGTTGCTGGGTAGTTTTTCTTTTGTAAACAATTTGTAACTTAAAAGTAGAGACACGTGTATGGCAAGTAAGAAAGGTACGGGTAGTACTAGAAACGGCAGAGATTCTAACGCTCAGCGGCTGGGCGTGAAACGATTTGGTGGCCAAAAGGTAACTGCGGGCTGCATTATTATTCGTCAGCGGGGTACTTCGGTACATGCTGGTAATAATGTAGGTGTGGGCAAAGACTATACGCTGTATTCTTTGATTGATGGCGTGGTAACTTTTGAAAGACGCGGCAAGAATGGCAAGAAAGTGAGCGTATATGCTCCTGCTGCTGCTTAATTAGCTCTCAATGTATTAAAAACTCTTGGATCTTTATGGCTCAAGGGTTTTTTGCTAAAATCATAGAAGCGTACCACCGGAGCATTCTCTACTTATGGTTCAGCAACTGAAAAAGACCGAAATTGTTTATCCAGACTGTGACGGACAGCCGATGTCAGACAACACCCTCCAATTTAGCTGGATCGTCAAAATCAAAGAAAACTTAGAAATTTTGTTTGCCAACGACCCTCAAGTCTTTGTAGCCGGTGATTTGCTCTGGTATCCAGTGGAGGGTAGTAATGCAATTCGACGCGCACCAGATATCATGGTGGCTTTTGGTAGACCCAAAGGATACCGGGGTTCTTATCAACAATGGCTAGAAGACAATGTTGTGCCCCAAGTAGTATTTGAAATCTTATCTCCAGGGAATCGGCTGGCTGAGATGACCGCAAAGTTTGAATTCTACGATCGGCATGGTGCAGAAGAATATTACATTTATGACCCCGATCGAGTAGATTTCACTGGCTGGTTACGCCAATCCGGGAGACTAGAGGGCATCAGCAATATCTCTGGTTGGGTTAGCCCTCGGTTAGGAGTAAAGTTTGAACTTGATGAGGAACTAGAAATCTACACGCCTGCCGGTGAGTTATTTTTATCCCCATTAGAGATTTCGCAGAAAGCTGATGCAGCTCAAGTGGAAGCTGTCCGACAGCAGATGAGAGTTGATGCCGCAGAATACAAAGCAGCCGCGATGGCAGCGAAGTTAAAGGAGTTGGGTATTGAAATGGATTTGTGAGTAGGTTTGAAAAACCTCAGCAAACTTTCTATTCACTTCTCCCCTGATAGGTCTAAGGTATATACTGGCTATCTCTGGCTAAAGATTCTGTATCTACCATCAGCCCCCTAAAAATTGTGGCGCGTGTCCTTCTCGAAAACATTTATAAAACCTATGCACCGGGCACCAACATGCCACCAGTGCTAAGAAAAATTGACCTATCGATCGACGATGGTGAGTTTATGGTGCTCGTTGGGCCATCGGGCTGTGGCAAAAGTACTCTGCTGAGGTCGATCGCCGGACTCGAACAGCTCACCGCTGGCACCATTAGCATTGGCGATAGAGTTGTCAACGACCTGCCCCCCAAAGACCGAGATATCGCCATGGTTTTTCAAAGCTATGCTCTTTACCCTCACCTGCGAGTCTATGACAACATTGCCTTTGGTCTGCGAAGACGCGGGTTGGCAGGATTACCGGCGATTGGTCAAAACTTCTTAGTCGAAACCACCCGTAACTTGCCCAAAGCTCTGAGATATGAAACCGATCGAGAGCGGCAAATTAAGCAGCAGGTATATAAAGTTGCTGAAATGCTCCAAATTGAGGGGCTGTTGCAGCGTTTACCCAAACAACTTTCTGGTGGCCAAAAACAGCGAGTGGCTTTGGGACGGGCGATCGCTCGTGATGCCCAAGTGTTTTTGATGGATGAGCCACTCTCTAACCTAGATGCCAAACTCCGAGCAGAAACCCGCAGCCAAATCGTTAGATTGCAACGGCAGCTCGGCAAAACTACCATTTATGTTACCCACGACCAAACAGAAGCCATGACCATGGGCGATCGCATTGCTGTGATGTATGGAGGCCAAATTCAGCAGGTGGCTTCGCCCCTCGAAATTTACCATCACCCGGTAAATGCTTTTGTGGCACAGTTTATCGGTTCGCCACCAATGAACTTTGTACCGGTGCAAGCCGATTTACCAGTCGTGACCAATGGTGACTGGCGATTGACCTTGCCTACTGCATCGTCCACAGCAGCCAAAAAGAATGGCAGTCGCCACTTACTCCTAGGCATCCGCCCCGAACACCTGGAACTGGCTGCTCCAGATCCTGCTCATCTCCATGGTCGGGTAGAACTAATTGAATCCTTGGGCACTGATACTTTTATTACTGTACAGTTAGCTGGCTTGCAAGATGCTCCTAGCTCAATCCAAGCTCGAATTTCTCCTGAGCAAATCGTGAAAAACGGCCAAGAAGTTTCACTTTCCCTGACCGCCGATAAAATTCATTTATTTGATCCCCAAACTACTTTGGCAATCTATGGGTTTACGCCAGAAATCTAAATTTGGAATTGCTACAACTAATAAGCTGCAATTGCTTTTTTCGATCGACCGTGCCAAAATCGGTGTATTAAGTATTATTGATTTAGAGGTCTTGATGTCAGCCGTAGTCATTTTGCAAGTAATCTGGGCGCTCTCGGCTTTGGCGTTGACGGCTTTAGTCATGCTGCATAGCCCTAAAGGTGATGCCGGGATTGGTGGTATTGGTGGTCAAGCCCAGTTGTTTACTAGCAACAAGAGCGCTGAAGATACCCTCAACCGTGTTACTTGGTCATTAGCCGTAACATTTATGTCTTTAACAGTGGTTTTGAGCGCTGGCTGGATCAAGTAAGATTAAAATCGATTTTCAAAAACAAAAACCGCTGACAGCGGTTTTTGTTTTTGAACGAAAGGCGGGGCGCAACCCCCTGGCTTCTAGACATGGGGTCAAGCCTGTAGCGGCTTTAGCCGCCTAAAAACGATTACCATTTTTTATCCTCATTATGCGCTCAAAAATGGTAAAATTGGATCGTGAGTAAAAACAACTATCTACGTGTTGAAGCATCCTAGTAAGGGAGAAATCCCCGCAACGAACAGATCCGACTAGAATCGGAATAGCAAACGGGCAAATA
>JAYUSV010000164.1:0-2348 GCA_043755495.1 Synechococcales cyanobacterium | reverse complement strand
TTAAAAGAGTTAGCCTGCCTAGGCTTTAGTGCCGATTTGGTGCTGCAGAGCTTCTGTCACACGGCAGCATATCCTAAGCCCGTAGATATTAAAACTCATCATGATTTACCCGATTTCTTTGCTCAGCGCGGTGGTATCGCTCTCCGTCCTGGGGATGGCATCATTCACTCTTGGCTAAATAGAATGCTGTTGCCCGATACAGTCGGTACTGGCGGTGATTCCCATACTCGTTTTCCGTTGGGTATTTCCTTTCCAGCCGGTTCTGGGCTGGTCGCTTTTGCCGCAGCCTTAGGAGCAATGCCTTTAGATATGCCAGAGTCGGTATTAGTAAGGTTCAGCGGTAATTTACAGCCCGGAGTTACCTTGCGTGACGTAGTTAATGCAATTCCTTATGTAGCTATTCAAAAAGGACTATTAACTACATCTCAAGAGAACAAAAAGAACGTGTTTTCAGGACGAATTATGGAAATCGAAGGATTGCCAGACCTGAAAGTAGAGCAGGCTTTTGAATTGACTGATGCCACGGCTGAGCGCTCTTGTGCTGGCTGCACGATTAAGCTGGGTGTCGAGACCGTAACTGAATATATTCGATCGAACGTTGCCTTGTTAAAAAATATGGTAGTTAAGGGCTACAGCGACCCTAAAACTATTTTGCGACGGGTTGCCCAAATGGAAGAATGGTTGGCAAATCCGGTATTGCTCAGCGCTGATAGTGATGCCGAGTATGCCGAAATCATTGAAATTGATCTAAACCAAATTACTGAGCCGATCGTAGCTGCCCCCAACGACCCAGATAACGTCAAGCTCTTAAGCGAAGTGGCTGGCAACAAAATTGACGAAGTATTTGTTGGTTCTTGCATGACCAACATTGGTCATTATCGGGCTACCGCTAAGGTATTAGAAGGCGAACCACCGGTAACGACTCGCTTGTGGGTCTGTCCACCCACCCGCATGGATGAACAGCAGCTTAAAGAAGAAGGAGTTTATAGTGTATTTGGTGCGGCTGGTGCCCGCATAGAGATGCCGGGATGTAGCCTCTGTATGGGAAATCAGGCCAGAGTCGCCGATAACTGCACGGTGTTCTCGACTTCTACCCGCAACTTTAATAATCGCTTGGGCAAAGGAGCACAGGTTTATTTGGGTTCAGCAGAACTAGCAGCGGTTTGTTCGCTGCTAGGTAAGTTGCCAACTGTGGCCGAATATTTGGCGGTGATGGCCAATAAGATCGATCCTTTCGCGGCTGATTTATATCGTTACTTAAACTTTGATCGAATGATGGAGTTTAGTGATGAAGCCGAGAAAGCTCCGGTTGCTTAAAGTCAGTTGCTTAGCGTTTTTAGCTAGGCACTAATTCTTTAATGATCGCAGTTGCTGCCTCTACGCCAGTGGCACAACCGCCTTCCATATAGCCCTGAGCCTCGATCGAGCAATGTTCGCCAATAAAGAACAAGTTGCCAACTCGTTCTCCTTCCGCTCCACCAAACTTCGTCCATTGCCCCACTAAATAAGAGGCATAGGAGCCACGGACGTAGGGAGAATCTAGCCAATCAGAAATTGCTACTTTGCCCAAAGATAGCTGAGCTACGCCGGGATAAATTCGATCAAACTGTCCAGTTAATTGCTGGATAACAGTAGCAGGCTTCGCTTTAGAGATTTGCACCCCTAACCTACCACCACTGAAATTGGTAATAATTCCGGCATTACCGGGGGTGTAGCGGCTGGTTTCCCAGGTTTCACTGGTAGCTAAATCGCTGAAAGATTGGCCATTAGAGCGATATTTACTGCGCCATAGTCGATCGCTATAGCTGAGCATCGTTTTAGTGTTGGTGCCGTAGCCCAATTCTTGGATAGCAGCCTGTTTGACGGCTGGCAACTGCACGTCTATGTCGATTCTGCGCAGAATGCTAAAGGGCAGAGCTAAAATTACTCGATCAAAGACAGCAGTCTGACTATTACCACCCTGGCGCAGGCTGACTTTATAACGACCGTTAGCCGTCGATCGAATTGATTCTAAGGCAGTATTGGTTTCGATACGGTCTCTTAATTTTTTGGCCAGCTCATTGGTAATTTGTTGATTGCCGCCGCGAATATGATAGCGCTGGTCGCTTTCGCCAAATATTTCTATTTTGTCGGTCTTTTTGCCGATCAGTGTTAGCAGATTAATGGCCGATTGTTTTTCGACTTCTAAGCCAAACTCATTGAGATAAGCAACTTCAATAAACTGTCGCAGTAAAGGATCAGGGCAATATTTTCTCAGATACTCGGCGATCGAGAGTCGATCGAGTTGAATTGCCCGCCGATTGGTAGTTTTGTAGTTTACTGTGCCGATCGCCTGCACATCGCGCTCC
>JAYUSV010000163.1:0-6822 GCA_043755495.1 Synechococcales cyanobacterium | reverse complement strand
TTGCCCGCTACAAAACCGGCTAGCGAATATATTACTGGTCAAGTTATTCAGAAGCCAATGCCCCAAGGAGAACACAGTGCCATTCAAACCGAATTGAGAAAAGAGAGAAAGCTCTCGAAGTGGTATTGCCATTACGGTGATTGTGTTCTTTGGAGTTTTTTTGTTGATAGAACTAATGCTGATCGGCCTGGGCACTTTTTATCCACCGGCTAACCTTGACCTGATCAAAGATACTTTGCCTTTGTTGAGTAGCTCTTTGACTTCGATCGTTACTATTGTGCTGGTGTTTTACTTCAAAGAAAAGTAATTTACTTGGCGGGTATTGTCCAAAATGCTTAACAAGTAATGCCTGTTCACTTGAACACAAAATCCCTGCTAAAATAAGCTATTGGTGACTTAACCCCAACGAATTCTAATGATTTCTGCTAATCTAACAGAAAATCTTTTTAATAAACTGCAAATTTTGCCTCTGCAAAAACAGCAGCAAGTACTTGACGGCTTAGAAGATGAGGAATTGTTGACAAACATCAGCCCTGCTGAACTTCAGGCACTTGCTACCATATCACTAGCACCAGACCAGCAAACCCAACTCAGCAACTTAATTATCCGTAATGCTGAATCATCAATTTCTTCTGAAGAGATCATCATTGGTGTAGAAGCAGTAGGACGCGCAACCATTGCCGCACTGAAAATTAACCGCCCAGCATTGGTTCGCCTTCGCAAACTTTGGTATAAATTAGGTGAACATCCACCAAAATAATTGCCTAGAAATATTGCTCCAGATATTTTCGATACCCAGACTGCTGTAGCTCTTGATCTTTAGCTGCCACGGCAACCGCCAAGCTGGCGCGGTATTCTTGCACAGCTTCAAGTAAAACCGGATTATGACTAGCAAGGATTTGCACCGCCAGCAAACCAGCATTAGTAGCATTACCGATCGCCACCGTAGCCACCGGAATTCCCGCTGGCATTTGGACGATCGAATACAAAGAATCTACCCCTTGCAGAGCTTTAGACTGCACCGGCACCCCAATCACCGGCAGCGGAGTCAACGCCGCTACCATTCCTGGCAAATGCGCTGCGCCACCGGCACCAGCAATGATTACCTTTAGTCCTCGATCATAAGCAGATTGGGCATATTCCAACATCCGCTCGGGGGTGCGATGCGCCGAGACGATCGCCACCTCGTGGGCAACCTGAAAGCGTTCACAGATCTGGATCGCACCCTGCATGGTGGGCAGGTCAGAGTCGCTGCCCATAATGATGCCAACTAGAGCCATGGTTATAGACCAGCCATCACAGTTTTAGCAGCGGCGATCGTTTTATCGATATCAGCTTCAGTGTGTGCCAGAGAAGTAAAGCCCGCTTCAAACTGCGAAGGAGCCAGATAAACGCCCTGCTCCAACATACCCCGGTGGAAGCGACCAAATTTGGCCACATCGGCTTTCTTGGCATCTTCAAAGTTATGGACTGGCCCTTCACAGAAAAAGAAGCCAAACATGCCGCTAATTTGACCAGTGCAGAAATCGTGACCGGCTTCATTGGCGGCCGCTTGCAGGCCAACAACTAAGCGCTTAGTAACTGTATCCAAATGCTCATAAGCACCTGGTCTTTGCAGCAGCTCTAGAGTCTTGATGCCAGCAGTCATGGCCAGTGGGTTTCCCGAAAGGGTTCCGGCTTGGTACATCGGTCCGGCAGGAGCCACCATCGACATAATATCTTTGCGTCCGCCGTAGGCTCCAACAGGCAAGCCGCCACCGATCACTTTGCCCATAGTAGTGAGGTCGGGAGTAATACCAAATTTTTGTTGGGCACCGCCGTAAGAGATGCGGAAGCCGGTCATGACTTCATCAAATACCAGCAAGGCGTTGTTTTCTCGGGTAATTAGGCGCAAGCCTTCTAAAAATCCGGCGTCAGGAGCGATGAAACCGGCATTGCCGACTACTGGCTCAAGAATGACTCCAGAAATGGCGTTGGGATACTGAGCAAATAGTGCTTTAACCGCTTCAAGGTCGTTGTAAGGAGCCGTGAGGGTGTCGGCGGTGGTGCTTTTGGGTACGCCAGGAGAATCGGGTAAACCGAGGGTGGCGACTCCAGAACCGGCCTTGACCAAGAACATGTCGGCGTGACCGTGATAGCAGCCTTCAAACTTAATGATTTTGTCACGGCCAGTGAAAGCGCGCATGAGGCGCAAAACAGCCATGCAGGCTTCGGTGCCGGAGTTGACGAAGCGTACCATTTCTACGCTGGGTACAGCATCGATCACCATGGCTGCTAAGACATTCTCTAAGTAACAGGGTGCGCCGAAGCTGGTGCCTTTTTCCAGGGTGGAGTGGAGAGCGGCGATTACGTCCGGGTGGGCGTGGCCACAGATGGCTGGTCCCCAACTGCCTACATAATCGATGTATTGGTTGCCGTCCACATCC
The DNA here is from genome assembly GCA_043755495.1 of Synechococcales cyanobacterium. Lineage (GTDB taxonomy): Bacteria > Cyanobacteriota > Cyanobacteriia > Cyanobacteriales > Chamaesiphonaceae > JAAFHZ01. The sequence continues at coordinate 4,396 of JAYUSV010000163.1, read as the reverse complement.
CAAACATAAGCATCTTTGACTCGATCGAACACGATCGGCTGGCCACCTACCGATTTGAAGGCTCTCACCGGGGAGCTAACTCCACCCGGCATCATGAGCTGAGCAGCGGCAAAAATTTCTTCGGACTTGGTAGTTTTGAATGTGCTGGAAGTAACCAAACCGCGATCTCCTGAGTGTTTAACTTGCGTAAATTAAAAAATGGTCTAACAAATTAAAGATGATATCGCGGAAAGCCAGTCGCCGCTAGAGTATTTATCACTGTAGCCAGTTAGCTTGCTCTCAACTGGCTGGTGGCCGCTCTTGCCTTGGTGTTGTTGGGGAAATGAATTTTTGTAACAATCTTCTTCAAAACTTATAAAATCCTATGTCTTACCCAGATATTTTAGACTGCTTTAAAATACACCTGATGGGTCGAGATATTTTCATTCTCTAAAAGATGCCCCAGAATATCATAACTCCATATGCTAGGCTGAATTACTGCGACATCTTTACTAGAGATTTGAGGCTCAAGTCAACAAACCTTCAATATCTTTAGCAATCTTTTCTGGTGTATCAGTAGGTGCATAGCGTTTCACTACATTGCCCTCTTTATCGACCAAAAACTTAGTAAAGTTCCACTTGATGGCTTCAGAACCCAGCAGTCCTGGCTTAGCCTTGACCAGATATTGATATAGCGGATGAGCGTCACCACCATTTACGTCAATCTTCTCAGACATAGGGAACGTCACGCCATAGCGGGTTTGACAGAAAGATTGAATATCGCTGGCACTACCGGGTTCTTGGGCACCAAACTGATTACAAGGGAAACCAAATACTACTAACCCCCGATCGAGATATTGGTCATAAAGCGATTGCAAACCCTGATACTGCGGGGTCATGCCACATTGACTGGCGGTGTTGACAATAAGCATCACCTTACCCTGAAAATCTTTGAAGCTAACCGGCTTTCCTTCCAGGCTGGTAGTAGAAAAATCGTAAATGGTAGCTGACATACAAATTACTCCGCAGAAAATTTAATTTCATTAAGTCTAACGAAAAATGATACCCGATGAATCACGATCACTAATGCTGTTTATTGGGAGGGGCATCAGTGGCAGACTCCCTGGTCGAACCTCTTTTGCCCAACACTCAGCCAAGAGTTGATGGTGCGATATCCCAGTCAACGTTGCACGCTTAGTTTTGCCATAACAAATGACCTTAAACTAATGCCAATGCCCCAAGAGTAATTAAGGTGTTTTGGATGGCGATTGTTTCTCGCCAGGAAAACCCTAGAATTTGGCAAAAGGCTTTGTACGGTTCTGGTTTGATGGCTGTACCGGCAAGGAAGCGTTTCCAGGTGCCGATCGAGACTTTGAATTCTTTGGCTTTGTCCCAGTTTTCGTTAGGGTCAATAATTTTGCTGGCGGTAACTAGCCATCTGGGGTCATCGATCGGCCAGCCGATTTCGATGCGGGCTTGTCTGATGTGCTGGAGTTGGTCGGGGGTGGCTTTGAGGCTGGGCATGGCAGTTTCACCTATCAAAATAAACAGGCTGGATGATGCCTGAGATTTAGGTATTGCCAAACGCATCTAGCATTGTAGTATTTAATTACACATAGTCACTGATCAATTTTGAGCAGATCTAAAGTGTTCAATGATTTCTGGTTTGGAAAGCTGAAGTATTAGGGGCGTATACTCGACACTGGTCAAAGCCATTAAGGAGGGCAAAATAGCTGAGAGTTGGTCATCGATCGATCCATAACGCAATTCTAAGAGTCCAGAAATAGCCGATCGACGCTCCTGCTCAAGTCCTTGTTCAAGTCCTTGCTCTAGTCCTTGTTCAAGTCCTTGCTCTAGTCCTTGTTCGATGCCACGTTCCATCCAGCTAGTGGTTAATTGCATGATTCTCTCCTGTTCAGCTATTGGTTCTATTTTAGCAATTTCTGTTTGAAAGACTTGCTCTTCTTTCTGGTTCAGGCGGAGATAGGTGTCCACAAACCCTGAGATCAAGAAATTCCTGGCGGGGTCTAGTTGGAGGTTGGCGAGTAGGCGCAAGCACTCGACCTTGACTTTTGGGCGGTCTTTCTTAGTGATTTTCATTTTGGCCATGAGGGCGGCGGCTACGGGGTTTTGATGTTGAAGAAAGTCGCGCCAGTTAAGGCGGTTTAGTTGGATGGCTTGGAAGTTGAAGTTGAGTACTTCTAATTCGGGTAAGGAAATGCGGTGTTGAGTGGGTTCTGAGCGTTGGGGTTTATCGAAGGAGAAAAGGGCGATGGGATAGATGGGTATGCGGTATTGGCGGTAGAGTTCGGCGAAGTAAAAAAAGATGCGTTGGGCGAAGTCGGTTTCGCTGGTGGCTTGGTTCTCGATGTGGACGAGGATGGTGTGGATTGACTGGGAGTTGGTGATTTTGTTGGGCTTTACGGGTAATTGGACAAGGATATCAATGGCTCTTCTGTCGCCGTCGATGATGTCGGTGAAGTATTGTTGGGGGAGGAAGGTTAGTTGAGTGAGGTCTAGGTATTCGGTGAGGGCGGGGGCGAAGAGTTCGATGAATTCTACGAAGAAGGTTTCTAGAAGCTGTTTGAATAGTTGGTCGTGGTCTATTGCTGGAGTCATGGCTTGGAGCAATAAAGATCTGTCGCAAAATAGTCTATGCGATCTACTTCTGATAAAGCAAGGGGATCTCTACCTCCGTCAACAGATGTTAGATTGGTAGAGATTCTGTGAGCGAGAAAATATGAGCAGTATTACTCTTCAGTTATCTTCAGAACTGGAACAGCAGCTTCTTTTGGCGGCAACAGAGCAAGGTATTGCACCAGATATTTATATTCTCAATGCTCTTCAGGAGCGTTTTCGGTCTGATAATTCTTTGTCTGTTGTTAGGACGGAGGCTGAGCTTATTCAGCAAATTAATGTTGGTCTTTCTGTGGCAAATTGGGAAGAGTATCATGGTCTGATTGCTAAGCGTCAAGCTGAAATGCTGACTCCGGGTGAATATCAGCGGTTAGTGGAGATGACGGATGCTTTGGAAAGGCTCAATGTGCAAAGGGTAAAGTCGATGATTGAGTTGGCAAATCTTCGTGATCAGTCGTTGCCGGAGCTAATGAATTCTCTGGGCATTAGTGCTGATACAGAGATTTTGGATTATGCCTGAGTCGCGGCTTACTCAGGAACAAAGGGCTTTTGTTAAGCAGCGTGCTGGCAGTTGTTGTGAGTACTGCTTTAGTCAGGTGGCGTTTTGTCCAGATCCTTTTTCGATTGAGCATGTTATTCCTCGATCAAAGGGTGGCTCTAATGATTTGGATAATTTGGCGATCGCTTGTCAAGGGTGCAATAACTCTAAGTACAGCCATATTTGTTCGATCGATCCAGTTACTGGGGAGTTTGCACAGCTTTATCATCCTCGGCAAGATCGATGGCAGGATCATTTTGCTTGGAGTGATGATTACGCTCTGTTAGTTGGTTTGACGATGGTTGGTCGTGCCACGATCGAGAGGTTGCAGCTTAATTGGGAGGGGGTGGTGTTATGTGCTGTTGATCGCCTTTGGCGCGAGCGGAGCTATCGGCATCCTCCGAGCCAAAATTTATACATAATTTGACTTGCTCTATCGAAGATGTCTGTTATGCGATCGAATGTTAATTTTTGGTTTGGATGATTTTAGGGGTGGGTGTTGGTGGAATGTGCTGTGGATGAGGGGGTGGGGTATGGCTGGGGGTGAAAACTGATCTGAAACTGTGTTTGCGATGTATCGAGGGAAGTATATAATTCCCTAGGCAACTTTAGTTCGATCGATGTCTTAGTAAGCTTGCTGATACGAATAAAAGTCATTTTCTACAGTGACTATTCTCGCAGACGTTTTGTAGTGAAATTGATCTAGTTTTGAATTGACGAATATTTAACTAAACTATCTTAACATAGAGAGCGTACTCAATGCCTCAACTACAATATAATCAAGTTGGATATTGGCAATCACGTAGCCAAGAAACGACTGCATTAATTAATACAATATTTAATCGTTTTGATAGTAATATCAGTAATTATCAGCAAGTTGATGCTCTAGTTGCATCTAAAGTCCAGTCTTTAAAGCTTTCATTGACTGAGCTTATTTTTGACAATAAAAATATAACTGATGCAGACATTATCAATCTATCTAAGAATTTCGATAAAAATTCAGATGGCATTGTTGATAACGATCTAGATATTATTGACGCAAATCTTAAAAAAAAGTTAGACAAAGACTTTGCTAATTATAGTGAAAATCCACAATTTATTGCTGGTATTGCTCTAATTAACAGTATTACAGGAGTTTCATTTGAAGAGCTAGCTAAAATTTTTCCAGATCAAGGATTGACAGGTGCTGATCCGTATTTTTTAACGAATGCTACTTTTTCACCTAGTCTTCAAGTGCAAACC
>JAYUSV010000162.1:0-6823 GCA_043755495.1 Synechococcales cyanobacterium | reverse complement strand
AAGAACGCCCTGCCAAAGTCTTCACCGAGGTTTCGTCATTAACTATTTCCCACAAGGGCACTCCCATTTGCTGGGCAGCATTTTGGAGATTATCGATCGTCGCCTGACCCACTCCCCGCCGAGGAGTATTAATCACCCGCAGCATACTCACCGTATCTTCGGGATTATTTAGTACCCGTAAATAAGCAACTACATCCTTAATTTCTCGCCGGTCATAGAAGCGCAGCCCGCCGACAATTTTGTAGGGAATCCCCGCCCGCACAAAAGCATCTTCGATCGGCCTAGATTGGGCATTAGTCCGATACAGCACCGCGAAGCTGCCATAGGCAATCTCAGAGTTCTCCCTAATTTGCTCTTCGACTTTGTTCAAGACAAAATCGGCCTCTGCCAACTCGTTATCAGCCTGATACAGAAAAATTGGCTCTCCCGCAGAGCGAGTGGCTTTCAATATTTTATCGATCCGCTGGGTGTTGTTTTGAATTAGCTCATTGGCTGCGCTGAGGATGTTTTCGGTCGATCGATAGTTTTCTTCTAGCTTCACCATGGTATTGGTGTTTTCATCGGGCAAACTATCCCCAAAATCAGTCTGGAAGTTCATCAAAATAGTGAAGTCAGCCATTCTAAAGGAATAAATCGATTGATCGGCATCGCCAACTACGAAGGTCGATCGGTTTTCCCAGCCATCAAATAATTTACTATCAACACCATTGGTAGTCAAAAGCTGAATGAGTTGATATTGAGTACGGTTGGTATCTTGATATTCATCCACCAAAATATGCCGAAACTTTTGGTGCCAATAGTTCAATAACTCTGCATTCTGCTGAAACAGCCGCACCGGCACCAGCAACATATCATCAAAATCGAGGGCATTGTTCTGGCTCAAGAATTCTTGGTAAGCATCATAGACCTCCGCAATCACCCGTCCTCGATAGTCTTTATTTTCGGCAGCGTATTCAGCCGGAGATAAGCTCAGATTCTTCGCGTTACTAATCGCATAGCGCACTGCCCTTGGCTCGAACTTCTTATCATCCAAGTTCATCATTTTGGTGACAATCTGCTTAATCGCACCCTGGCAGTCACTGTCATCAAAAATCGAAAAATTCCGCTGCCATTTCCGGCCTTTTTCATCAGTGTATTTATCAATATCAAAGCGTAATATCTTCCCCAGCAAACTATGGAAGGTACCTACCCACATCCGTTTGATGTAGGTTTTGTAAATATGGGACTTAATTTTGGTCTGCTCTACCGGCGCTAAAGCGCTCAATGGCTTCTGAAACTTCTCCAGAGAATACTGCTGGGCAAACAAAACTTCTACCCGCTCCTTCATTTCTTTGGCGGCCTTATTGGTGAAAGTAACCGCCAAGATATTTTCTGGGTCAACTCGATACGTCAAAATCAGATTGGCAATCCGATAGGTAAGAGCACGGGTTTTGCCTGATCCAGCTCCGGCGACTACTAACAAAGCTCCGCAGTAGTGTTCTACAGCTTGGCGCTGAGAGGCATTGAGGATAGCAAGAAAGTCGTTTTGAGTCATGAGGTCGATTTTTCTAACGGAGACGCTACGCGAATGGGGCAGCAGAGGGTTCTTAAGTATATATGAACTTTAGAGACAGTTACACAACTTCATGTAGTAGTTTATGATAGATATAGGGATCAATGCCCTTGTCCTGCTATTTGGAGTTTTGCCGTGTTACTAACCAAAGGTTTCGAGATCGAAGTATATACCGGCACTCCCGAGGGTGACATTGTGGGCATGGCCAACAAAATTACTACCGATCTAGACGGCTACATGACCGAGCCAGACAGTCGCAACGTCGAATACGCCACCGACCCATTTAGAGATTACGATCGACTTCTCTGTGCCCTTCTCCAACCTCGCCGCAAGCTACGGGAATACCTGAATAAAAACGGCGGCTACACCCTAATTCCTGGCAGCACCTTATCCTTAGGCGGGCACAACGAATTCCAACGCTCCGACCCCAGCCATCCTTACCATACATTCATCGAGCAGACTTATGGCACCAAGGTTGTCACCGCTAGCGTTCATATCAACGTGGGTATCGCCGATCCTGAGATGTTGATCAAAGCCTGTCGGTTAGTGCGACTGGAAGCTCCTTTGTATTTAGCGCTCAGTGCTGCTTCCCCGTTTCTTGATGCCGTACCCACCGGTTATCACTCCACTCGCTGGGGGCTGTTTCCAAAAACTCCGGCGCAGGTCCCACTCTTCATCAACCACCAACACTTCATTGACTGGACAGAAGAACAGCTTAAATTAGGGACAATGCAGAATATTCGACACTTATGGTCTTCAGTGCGTCCGAATGGCGATCGAAGACCTTACGATATCAACCGCTTAGAATTACGCATTTGCGACCTTATCACCGATCCAGTAGCATTGTTAGCCGTCACAGCATTACTGGAAGCCCGCATCTGGCAGCTCATGGAAAACCCTGATCTAGATCCATTAGTCAGCAGCAAGTTTACACCAGAAGAACTGGTTGCAATGAGTGATGATAACGAGGCCGCAGTGGCTAAGAACAGCCTGGGCGCTACATTACAGCATTGGCAAGATGGTCGATCGATTACTGCCGGTGATTGGATTGAAGAATTGTATGTGGGGGCTAGTTCGATCGCCAAAGAAAAAGGGTTTAAGTGCTTCTTAACTCCGCTGCAAAAAATCTTGAACCGAGGTAACACGGCTCAGCATTGGTTGATGGAATATGCGGTCAGCCAAGACGGTCGAGCAGTTATCCAGCAAGCTATTAAAGATATGGAAACCCAAGAAGTCGATCTGGCCGATAAACTTTGTCAATCAGCTAGCTAGGTATACGTTAAAAAACATCGCTACACCAAAGAGGTATAACGATGTTTTTTAAAATGATACTACGCCCATTAAAGATGGTTTTGCTAAACTATTTGATTCTGCTTTGAAAATTTTGTTCGATTTCATCCAATCTTTTTTTTGTCTTAAAAAGCACTCTCAAATAAGCTACTTGGTTATTCCATTCTGCACGAGGAAATAATTGAGATGGCTCTGGGGCATCGTAATTAAAGGGAGAACTGTTGTCTAAAGAATCTGAGCTGATCATAAATTAACCGTATAGATTTATGTTGAGGCCAAAGCCGGATTTAGCTGGATTGATTTGGTTCTTTTGGCCACTGAATAAGCATTAAAATTATGACCGGTATTTCTGGCTCGTCCTCTTTGGCAAAAAGCATAACAGATAATAAATTTACATGTCACCGACAAAATCACCTTACTTTTTCTCATTGACAGAGCTAGCTTTTTCTCTGTATTATATTTGTAACAAAAACCAGTCCGTAAATATGCGATGTATCGTTGTATCAAAAACCAGTCCATAAATATGCGACGCAGCACCGAACAAATTTGGAGTACTGAAAAAATGAGTTTAAATTCCGCAGGCACTTATTTGACTTCATTTCAGCGCCATCTGTTGCATGAAAATATGAAGAAGGAACTACCCAACTCTTACAGACAAAGGTTAGAGATAATTCTGTTAACAGATGATGGGAAAACCCAAGCCGAGATTTGTCGGGTTTTGGGGTGCTCTACAGCTACAGCGAGTCGCTGGATACAGCTTACCAAGGCTGGTCTGGCACATAAATATTTAGATTGCCCCGTCGGGAGACCCAAGATTGTCACCGATGAATATATCGAATTTCTGCAAAGACTGCTCCAAAATAGCCCAAGAGACTATGGCTATCCATTTAAAACTTGGACTATTAGTTGGCTAGGTAAGCATTTGGCGAAAGAAATGGGGATAGAAGTCAGTGAAAGCCACCTCAAGCGGGTGATGCGAGACTTGGGATTATCGACTCGCTCGAAAGCCCAGCCAGAAAAATACACTCAGTCAGGTGCCAATATCTTGATTGCTGATCTGAAGTGTCCTCCTGACCAGGAAGAGAACGAACTGTCAGAAAGTAACTTATTACAGATCAAACTAGATTCTCGAATTTATGGCTCAGCCTCCTCTTTCACAACTTATTTCTCTGGCGCAACTCAACGAAATTTGGCATTCTTCGCTGACAACACAAGAGTATCAATATTGTCTTAATAATGCACAGTTGCTTAGCCCTGATGTGGGCAAGCTCTGGACATCTAAGAACATTCTACCAGGCTTGTATATTGTTTTAACCGGCAAGGTTCGGTTACTGGATGCTGCCGATGAGATGATCGTGGCATTGGGAGCAATGCAATACTTTGGTGAATATACTTTTTTTCCTATAGAGAGCAGCGCTCCTTATACGGCTAGAGCCAGTATGGATGTGCAAATCTGCTTTCTGCCGCAAGAAAAGCTGAATGCTGTTGTCAAAAAACATCCGGCCATTCATCAGCATTTGCGGACAACGGTGCAAGAACGCGGCGGGGAAACGAGTTTAGCTAGTAATGATCGATCGACCACCCCAGATTCAGTCCGATCGAATACTCGACCTGTAATGAAAAATGTGGTGTCTTTACCGCCAGACCGATCGAGTAAAAAAATCAGCAAAGCCTATTTTCCTAGCCCTCAGCAAAAAGCTGGACAGGTTTGGCAGCGGCTAGTGCGACGTTATCCTTATTACGCCCAGCAAAGTGCTTCAGATTGTGGAGCGGCTTGTTTGGTGATGGTGGCTCGCTATTGGGGCAAAAAATTTAGTGTCAATCGGCTGCGCGATATTGCCAACGTCGATCGAAATGGATCTTCGTTGAAAGGAATTTCGGTAGCGGCTGAAAGTGTTGGCTTTACCAGTCGTCCGGTTAAAGCTAGCCTTGATCGACTTGCTCAGCAGCCTTTGCCAGCAATCGCTCACTGGCAAGGCAAACATTATATTGTGGTCTATGCCGTTACCAAAAAAGAGGTAATTATTGCCGATCCGGCAATTGGGCAACGCACTCTCAGCCACGCCGAGTTTAAAAAAGACTGGACAGGCTATGTGATGATTTTGCAGCCCACGGCCATGCTGCGCGAAGCCGAAGAAAGCACCACGCCATTTTGGCAGTTTTTTGAACTGCTGAAACCCCACAGTTTGGTGGTAGCCGAGATTTTTGCAGCTTCTTTGTTTATTCAGATTTTCGGTCTGATTACACCTCTATTTACTCAGCTATTACTTGACCAAGTGGTAGTGCAAAAATCAGAGCTGACCCTTTTTACGGTAGGCTTTGGGCTGTTTATTTTCAGCATGTTTAAAGTAGCCATGACCGGCTTACGGCAATATTTGCTTGATCACACTGCTAACCGGCTAGATTTAGCTCTGATTGTGGCTTTTATTCGTCATACCATGCGGTTGCCTTTGGGCTTTTTTGAGTCGCGGTATGTGGGCGATATATGTCGCGGGTGCAAGAAAACCAAAAAATTCAGCGGTTTCTATCGGGCGAAGCTACCACCATTTTGTTGGATCTGATCACAGCTTTTGTTTACGTGGGCTTAATGTTTTGGTATAGCTGGCAAATGGCTTTGATGTCGCTGTTAATTATTCCGCCATTTTTGCTGTTGCCGATTATTTCTACCCCTTTTCTGCGCCGCATTTCGCGGGAAATATTTAGCGCCTACGCCGAAGAAAATAGCTATCTAATTCAGGCTCTGACCGGGATTAAGACGGTGAAATCTACGGCAGTAGAGCAAAATGTGCGCTGGAATTGGGAGGAGCTGTTTCATAAAGCAGTTAAAACCAACTTTGCCGGAGAAATAATCAGCAATCGCTTACAGATTTTTAGCAACATTATCAATGCCACTGTGACGACCGGGATGTTGTGCTTTGGTACTTATCAGGTAATTCATAATCAGCTCACAATTGGACAGTTGGTGGCTTTTAATATGCTGTTAGGCAACGTAATTCAACCTTTTCAGCGGTTGACGGTGCTATGGAACCAGCTTCAGGAAGTAATTATTGCGGTAGAGCGCATTAATGACGTACTAGATGCCGAGCCAGAAGAAGATTTGCGAACTCAAGCTCGTCAGGCTCTGCCACCGATTCGCGGCCACATTCGGTTTGAGAATGTGACTTTTCGGTATCATCCCGAGGGTGATGAGAATGTGTTGGAAAACTTGTCTTTTGAGGTGGAACCCGGCCAGATGGTGGCTTTAATTGGCCGCAGCGGTTCTGGTAAAACCACTATTTCTAAGCTGGTGTTGGGGCTGTATCCAGCTACCAATGGTCGGATTTTGATTGATGGCTATGATCTGGCTAGCTTATCTTTACACTCACTGCGGAAGCAAACTGGGGTGGTGGATCAAGATACTTTTATGTTTGGGGGTACTATTCGAGAAAATATTAGCCTGAGCAAGCCGGGAGCATCGTTAAATGCGGTGATTGAGGCGGCGGAATTAGCTGGAGCCGATGATTTTATTCGGAAGCTGCCGATGGCTTACGAAACCCAAATTGGCGAGGGTGGCGGTTTGCTTTCGGGTGGTCAGCGTCAGCGGATTGCGATCGCCAGGGCTTTGCTGGGAAATCCGCCGCTGTTGATTATGGATGAGGCTACTTCTCATTTAGATCCGGAGTCGGAGCGGATTATTCAGCAGAATTTAAGTACAATTTTGAAAAATCGCACTACGCTGGTGATTGCTCATCGGCTATCTACGATTCGCAATGCTGACAAAATATTGGTGCTTGATCGAGGGATTTTGGTGGAGCAGGGCACTCATACTGAGTTAATTGCCAAACGCGGCCATTATTACTATTTCAATCAACAGCAGTTAGAACCCGCTGAAACTTACTAAGAGCATTAGTGACAAGTTAAGAAAATCAAGCATTTGTCAAGAGAGCATGAAAAATATGTGAAGCTCTTACCAAGAAAGAGTTTGAGGTTATACATTTATGG
>JAYUSV010000161.1:0-6828 GCA_043755495.1 Synechococcales cyanobacterium | reverse complement strand
ATGGAATTCAAGACAGTACCATCTAGCAAGGAAATGGATCTAATCAGAGAGCTATTTTCTTCCTGGTTTTTCTTGGGTAAGCTGGGAGCCTTCAATGCTGAAAACATGCAGGTACAAGAAACTGGCCTAGACCTGAGCTATCTGGATTATGACAACTCCCAAAACAGCATGGTGGCACTCATGCACAATATGGCAGATGTAGAGTACTTAGGCACCTGGGGACGCTGTTGGTTCGACTTAGGCACTAGTGATGCGATCGCCCTAGATATCCTCATAAATTCTCTTCAGACACTCTGTAAAGAATACCTAGAGCTAGATCGGTTGATTATTGGCGGCGAAAACGAAGATTGGCCGATCGATGAAGGCGATGAACAAAAATTGTTTTACGAAAACGAAGACCCCGACCATAGCTAAATCTACGGAGTTAATGAGATTCACATCACCAAAGATCCGTGTTTTCTCGGATCCAGGGTAAATTTACATAGTGTTAGCTTGAGGGTAGTGCTACATTCCTTCAGACTACACGCGACTACCATGCCATCAGGAATTCTCGACCAGCTTAAATTTTGCCGTGACAAGCGTTTCACTGGCAAGCTTTGTGCCATCAACCTCAACGGTGATAGCGTTGATACTTTAGAAGGCCATTGTTGGAATATTTACTTCTATCGGGGTAGATTAACTGGCGACAGTGCTGGTGTTCATCCCCTGCGCCGTCTGCGTCGTCAGTTTTCGGAGCAGCGCATTGACTTACCCGAACAAATTGAACATGATGTTCTCAATTCTCTGAGCATTAATAACTTGAGCTTCTGTGCGGTCGGGGACTTATTGACCAATAGGTATCTTGAACGAGATCAAGCTGAAGGAATTTTGATGGGTAGCTTGATCGAAGTAGTGTTCGATATTCTGCATTACGAGACAATTGCTCATATTGCAAACAAACCGCAGCTTTCTTACATATTAGAGAGCGATTTGCTGCAAGAATCGAACGTCCCGGCTATTTTGATGAAGCCAGAAACGATTGTAGAAACTGCCGTAGCTCAGTTTAAATCTTGGCAATCTAGCGGGTTGATCAAATATTCTCCCCATTTATCACCTAAAATTGAGGATTTAGATTTACTGCAAGAAATTTTACCGGTCATAACATATCAAAAAATATTTTTATTGCTAGAAGAAGACCGCACCCTGCGAGATCTGGCAGTCAAGATAGATGAAGATGTCAAGATTTTAACCAAATCGCTGCTGGGGCTGTGCAAAAAAAATGTGGTGTCGTTGCGCCGCACTATTGATATTGAGCTGATTGAAAAAAGTCTTAGTACTGATATTAAAGAGGTGGGGATTGGTGAACTTATGGTAGATGGCTCTGCTACCTCTGTTTTATTCAGCAGAAAATTAGTTGCTCACATCACCCAAAATTCTTCCGAATCTTCCGCGATCCAAAACGTCATGGAAAAAGCTGGTCATGAGTATTTAAACCTCAAAGAATCCACCGAAGCACTAATTGCTTTTTTGAAATGCTCTCCAGACCTAATTTTACTAGATGGTTCTGTAATTGGTTTGAATACCCAAGAATTTTGCGATCGCCTGCGTCGTACTGGCAAGTTCAAAACCACCCCGATCGTGGTGTTAAGTAAAAGCGACAGCCTGCTAGAGCGGTTGCGCAGCAGTTCTGTAGACTATGTAACCAAGCCCCTCAGCCAGCAAAAGATTTTTTCGATCATGAATAAACACATTGCACAGCAGTTTAGCTAAGGCTATCCTCAAAGTTACAATAGATTGCCAGATTTTTGCCCCTTTGCCAGCCATCAATAAAGCGATATATACTGAGTCATACCTAGACCTTCACTCAGAAATCTATGCCGCTCGATAGCCTGCTTTCTACTCAAGGCATTATGGTCATGCTACTAGCTGCCTATGCCGTGGCCATGTGGATGTTTTTGACCAGCGCCCCCAAAGTCCATACTCTAATGGTCTCCGATTTACAGTCCGCTCGGGACTTATATGAGGGGGTACTCAACATGGCGGTGGCCGATGTGCCCCTACATTACTATTACGACTATGAGCAAACCATCGGGGCTGCAGGTATTGACCCCATTTATCTTGCAGCACCAATGGGTAGAGCGGCTGTGCGAGGCAATCGGCCTTCAGATGGTTTATGGTATCAACTCAAGAAAAATACCCAGCTCCATATTATTACCGGTGCTAGTATGGGTGAGAGAGATCGAGATCGCCATGTGTGCTTCGATCGAGAGTGTTTAGAAATGATCTTGATGCGGATTCAAAGCCGAGGTGTGCAGCACAAAATTCGTGGGGAGAAGCCCTTGAACTTTTTGGTAAAAGATTATACTGGCCGCATTATTGAAGTGTCTGAGGTTGCAAGTTAGTTTGGCAAGGGTGATTGGACTAACCGGTGGTATTGCTACGGGTAAAAGCACAGTGTCAGACTATTTAGCTAAGCAATATCATTGGCCAGTTTTTGATGCCGATATTTACTCCCGAGCGGCAGTGCTGCCGGGGACTGTTGGTTTAGCTGCGATTGTCGATCGGTATGGGTCAGAAGTTTTATTGACGAATCAGACTTTGAATCGCGCCAAGTTAGGAGAGATTATCTTCACCTATGCTCCTGAGCGGCAATGGTTAGAATCGATCATTCATCCCTACGTGCGCCAGTGTTTTGACCAAGATTTGGCTGAAATTACCGATACGGCAGTAGCCGTGATTCCTTTACTGTTTGAAGCTAACTTACAAAAAATGGTCAGCGAATTGTGGGTGGTAACTTGCAGCCCCCAACAACAGCTCGATCGGCTACAAGCCCGCAATCATCTTACTCTAGAGCAAGCCCAGGCGCGGATCAAAAGTCAAATGCCTTTGGCTGTTAAAGTTCGGTTAGCAAATGTGGTGCTAGACAACTCTGGCACCATCGATTATTTGATCGAGCAGATCGCCTCTAAGGCTTAGGCTTACCTTCCTCTTCTAGATCATCGAGTTCAGCTAACAGCTCACTCATTAGCTGCGGATCGTTGACTAAGTTTTGGCGGAAGCGTTCTACATTAGCCTGATTTTTGCTAGCTATAGTGTTGACTTCGGGATATTCTGGCATAAATTCTTCCCAGTCGGAGGGGGCAGATTTGGCTGAGCTGCTAGTGGTTGCTGATAACCAACGAGATTCTAAATCTGGCACTTTATCTTTGGTCACATCAGACAGCTCAGATAAGATGTTGTCTTCTTCTAACAACCACTCATCCCAGTCGTCTTCTGATTCTCGCAGCAAGTCAATTAGTTCTCGCCTGGGGATTAGTTCGGTAGGTTGTTCGATTACTGGTTGGGTAATAGTTGGCTCAGCTATTGATTTGTGGGCAGCAAAAGGATGGGGATCTTCCTCGGTGGTCGATCGAACTCCTGCCGATCGAAGGGCTTGGTCAAATTTATTGGGAATAGTCGCAGCTTCGGATGGGTCGAGGGCACTGGTTTGAGCTAAGGCCGCTGCCAAGCCACTAGCAATTCCTGCCCGTGATGCTAATTTGTTAATTGGCGAGGTTTCGGGCAGTTTTACTCGTTCTGTTTGCTCGATAGCTTTGCTTGCATCGGAGGTGGTCGCTGGCGCTTGGGCAGAAACTGGCTCTAAGTGCGCAGTAGTGATTTCAAAATCCTCTTTTGGTTCAGATACCTGTAGATAATCAAGATCTTTAGTAACCTGTGGCTGGATCGTCAATGACTGCTCAGGAGTTTTTGCCACCGATGGTTCTTGGGATATGGGCAGATTTTCAGGGGCTTTGGCGATCGGTGGTTCTGGTTGAGAGATGGGCTGCTCAGGAGCTACTATCTTATCGTCAGACTTCTCGGCTATAAATGGGGTGCTAATCGATGGGACAGCCTCGGCCAGAGCAACTGGTAGAGTCTCGTTGGTTTGAGTGCTGATAATTGTCGGCGGAGCTGAGGCATTTACTGATTCGATAGCTTGTTGGGACAAGCTCAGCATTGGATCGCTTTCACCAGAGGCGAGTGCAATTAAGTTGATGTTTTCTTTGGTGGCTGCTGGAGTCAAAGCCTGTAATAAATCTTGCAAACTGCGCAGTTGCTCGCGCACTACCTGAGAAGTTGCAGTAATTTGGTTGGTGTGGAACTCCAATAATTTCTGAGAAGCCTTGTCACTGAAAAAAGCAGGGTCTACCGTATTAGTGATTTGTCCGCTCAAGAGGTCTACGGTGGTATGCAGGCGGCCAGAATTAGCCTTGGTCGTAATTTTTAGTTCTACCAACTGACCCACAACCAAGGAGATTGCATCAGTTACCCGGCCTGCTTGCAAGTGTTGGTGAAATTCTTGATGTAAATTCATAATAATGAACAGCAGCCGCTGTCTACGTTGAATAAGTCTACGTTAAGTAAGTCTAGGTTTAGATAACTTCATAGCCAAGTTCTGCGAACATCGATCGAACTAATGGCAAACTCAGTCCGATCACATTAGTATGGCAGCCCTCAATTTTTTCGATAAACATGCCACCAACGCCTTCTAAAGCAAAAGCTCCAGCACATTTCAGCGGCTCTCCGGTAGAAACGTAAGCAGCAATCTGTCGATCGGTCACTGGGGCAAAATAGACTTTGGTAATACCACAGCGCACAATAGTTCGCTGCTTTTGGAGATCGATCGTAGCATGACCGGTATAAATTTCACCGCTCGATCCGCGCATCTTTTGCCAACGTTCGATCGCGGTGTGAGCATTTGGTGGCTTGCCCTGAATTTGACCATCAAACCATAGGATGGAATCACAGCCCAGCACCACACAGTGGTCGTAGCGCAATCGATCAGCTACGGTTTTAGCTTTAGCTAAAGCTAGGGCTTCTACTAGTTTTTGCGGATCTTGAATATGAATGCTGTCTTCATCAAAATCACTAATTTCGATAATCGGTTCGATGCCGACGGATTTCAAAATCCGCCGACGAGCTGCTGAGGCAGAGGCTAATACCAAGGGGGGCAGGTTAGGCGACATTGAAGGAATGAATCATTTCTTCTAAAGTACTTTTCATCCGTGACCATCTTCTGGAGGTGGTGGAAGCGTTACAGGTAAACAATTTACCGCGACTGACTACTACGCTGGCCAAGTTGTAACGCTGCTGATCACCAGTTTTAACTAAGTATTCTAGGTAATAGTAGGTTTTGCCCTGTACCTCGGCAGATTCGGCGTTGGTTAATTCTGCTTGGCGACCAGAGCCTGCGGGGGCAATTGCGGTGCTACCTAGTTTTTGACCAACTTCACTAGGTGTACCCAAGTCTGCTAGTTTCTTGTTACCAGGGACTTGGCTAATCACCACGCTCACACTTTCGGTGGGTTCAATCAGGTCATGATATATAGTGTCAGCAGCGCTTTTAATCGGTACTTCTACCCAACCATTGGGATACAGAAATTTGTAGCCATCAGTAGTATCAATGTGGCCTTTTAAACTGGCAGCAGCAGCGGGGGCAATGGTGATCTGAAGGGCGATCACCAGTATGATTAGAAGCTTGGCAATTCGTCGGAGCATCTTAAAATTTGTAAATAAATAATTCCTTGAGTCAGTATAAGCTTTTTTGTATGTCTCCACCGTTGGTCTATCATCCCGACTATGTAACGCCTTTACCCATGGGGCACAGATTTCCGATGGCCAAGTTTGGGCTGCTCCACGATTTGTTGCTGGCCGATGGGGTGGTGAGCACCAAGCGAGTTTATCAGCCCGTAGTGCCGCCACCGCTTTGGATTGAGCTGGTGCATAACCCAGAATACGTGCAGTCTTACCGGGATGGCTCGATCGATCCCAAAGCGATGCGGCGGATTGGTTTGCCTTGGAGCAAAGGGCTGGTTCATCGGACTGAGATTGCCTTGGGGGGCACGATTTTGGCCGCTAGACTGGCGTTGGAGTATGGTATGGCCGGCAATTCTGCTGGTGGTACTCATCATGCTTTTCCCGGCTATGGTTCGGGTTTTTGCATTTTTAATGACTTGGCTACGGCGACCAAAGTGCTGATGTCTCAGGGTTTGGTGCGGCGGGTGCTGATTGTGGATTTAGATGTCCATCAGGGCGATGGCACGGCGGTAATTTTTCAGCAAGAACCCAATGTGTTCACTTTTTCGATGCACTGTGGGGTAAATTTTCCCGGAACTAAGCAGCAGAGTGATTTAGATGTGCCCTTAGCTGAAGGGATGGAGGATGGGGAATATTTACAGACACTCGATCGATATCTCCCAGATCTACTTAAAGATTTTCAGCCTGACCTGGTGGTCTATGATGCCGGAGTTGATCCGCACAGTGGCGATTTGCTGGGTAAGTTAGCCTTGACTGATCGAGGCTTATTTTGTCGAGATATGCAGGTGTTGAGTACCTGCGCCAAAGGCGGCTACCCAGTAGTGTATACCATTGGCGGTGGTTACGCAGCCGATTTAAGGAGCTTGGTCGATCGACATTCGCTGGTATTCCGCGCTGCTGCTGAAGTCTATCGTCAATATCGCCTATGAATCTCGATATTAGTTGCTACCGGCTAATCTTTGTGTTTTTAATTCATGTCCATTGTGATTACTATTATTGGAAGTAGTTGGTGCTTCCAGTTTGGTGTCTAAGGCTTTTTCTAATAAGGGGATATGGTTCTGAAGAGATTTTTGAGATTCTGATGTCATGTCGGTAGGGATGCAATACGGTTCGCTTAAGCCATCAGAAAATTCGCCAAATGGGTTGGGTGAGCGGAGTCGAATCCCAACCCATTGAATTCATTGATTTCCAATGGTGCTCCCTTCGACTCCGCTCAGGGAACACCCTTTATTGATTTCCTTGGTTTTCATTGTGTTCTTAAGCGAACCGTAT
>JAYUSV010000160.1:0-2365 GCA_043755495.1 Synechococcales cyanobacterium | reverse complement strand
GTTTTTCAACTGGAGCTAACCGGCTGTGTGCCGGGGCCGTTCTCTAAGACTCCGACAGGTCAATCTATTTAATTAATATTTTGCCTGCCATTGCCTGGAGTTCTCCCGGCAGTCAGGTTCCAGAGCGAAAACTCGCTAGACCGCTCCCATTTTTGATTTCAACCTTATGTTGGTCAAAAGTGGGAGCGGATAGTTTTATTTGGGTATACTACTTGAGATACAAACTACAAAAGTACTGAAACATGTACCGCGCTGAATGTGTCGTATGATACAAGATGCTTTATTGCCTGTGAATAAAATAAATTGTTGAAGTTTATTTATATTGCAGCCCTTTACCGGGAACAAAGGTTTTTGTCACCGGTCAAAATGCTTATAATGAAGTCTGCACCAAACTCGTTTAACCCCGACCCCAGTGCGTTTCATTCGCTCACAAGAGCACCAAAAAAAGTTTGCTTGAGGAGAACAATCCAACATGTCCCGTATTGCCCAAAGAATTCTGTTTGCTTTGCCTGTTGCTTATGCAGCTAGCCTGTTAGTTTCGGCTACTGCCTTTGCTACTCCCATAGCTACCATCAAATCTGCTAAAGCAGATGTTAACGCCATTCAGCCTGCTGCACCATTAGTTGCTAAAAACGAAGCTCTCAGCCCCGATGCGACTGAAGTACAGCCTAGTGATTGGCAGTACAGCGCACTTCAAGGTTTAGCTAGCAAGTATGACTGTGACAACAAAGCTTTCAGCGGACAAGCGGTTTCTCGTGATGTTTTTGTAGATAGTCTCAAAACTTGCCTTAATAAGGTTGAACCAGTTTTAGCCAAAGGTGCTGACCAAGCTCCCTCCGAAGAGCTAGACACTTTGCGTCGCCTCACTCAAGAATTTCGCGCTGAGCTGAGCAATATTGATACTCGTATCGAAAAAGTCCAACAGCGCACGGCCTTGGCTCAAACCAGCCAATTTTCTACCACCACCAAACTGAAAGGTGAAGCAATTGTTGGTTTGAATGGCGTAATTTCTGGTGGTGCTCCTGGAAGCAATACCACTGTTAGCAATCGTGCTCGTCTGCTGTTAGAAAGTACTTTTACTGGCAAAGACAAGCTCTATACTCGCCTTTCTGCTAACAATAATAATTTTGGCTTTGGTGCACTCCGAAATGATGCAAATCCTACTGGTATCCCCGCTGCCAATGCTAGTCAAACGGCTCTTGGCGTTGGTGCTGGCAACTCTTTCAGTTTAGATTGGCTAGCCTATCAATTTCCAGTTGGTAACTCCACTGTTTATGCTGGAGCCTTCAACGGTATTCACTCTGACTATGCCGAAACCCACAGCCCTTACTTCCAAGACTTTACTGGTGGTAGCGGTGCAATTTCTTCCTTAGCAGAAGAAAACCCCATCTACAAGATCGGTGGTGGTACTGGCGTTGGTGTAACTATTCCACTAAATAGTGGCGGCGGTTTTCTTGACTCTGTGAACCTCAGCTATTTTGGTGGTGCGACAGGAGCCAACAATCCAGGGCCTGGCAATGGTATTTTCGGTAGTCGTAACTCTGTTTTGGCTCAGGTTAACTTCAAGCCTTCTGAAAAGTTTGACTTTGGTTTGGCCTATGTTAATGCCAACCACAATGGGGGTGCCATTTATGACTTTGGTACTAGCCTATCGGCAGTTGGTACTGCACTACCTGCTTTAACCAGTAACTCTTTTGGTGCATCTGCTGCTTATAGAGTAAATGATAATTTCTCATTGAATGGTTATCTCACAACAACCTCCGCCAATGTGGGTGCCGCAAACAATGCCGATATTCTTACCTATGGTATTGGTGCCGCATTCCCTAATATTGGTCAGCCAGGTAATTTGTTAGGCTTCTTTGTGGGTCAGCCTCCTACTGTGACAAATGCGGCTGGTACGGCTGGTAGTGCTTATCACATCGAAGGTTTCTACAAGTACAAGCTCAATGACAACATTTCGATCACTCCTGGTTTGATCTATTTAACAAACCCTAACCAAGTAGGTGCTGGAAATGAAGGCGCGCTGCTAGGTACTGTGCGAACAACTTTCACATTCTAAACATTAACTTTTAGAGTGCAAGCGGCCAACTGGCCGCTTTTTTGTTGCCAAAATCTTAAGATTACTGCCGATCGACCGTCATTTTTTGGGGATCGCGCTAACGTGAAACAGCAAACAGCCAAAATTTAAATTAACTCCAGATATTATGACTCTACAAAAATTTGGTGTCATCGGCCTCGCTGTTATGGGCGAAAATATTGCGCTGAACGTAGAGCGCAACGGCTTTCCAATTTCTGTTTACAACCGTTCCAGAGAAAAAACTGATGCCTTTATGGCCAACCGCGCTCCTGGCAAAAATGTCCATGC
>JAYUSV010000159.1:0-2368 GCA_043755495.1 Synechococcales cyanobacterium | reverse complement strand
CGCTCTTATGGTGAAGAGTTGGCTTTTTTTTGCGGAGAGTTTTCCCGCAGTTTTTTGTATGCGATTCCTTTTGTGGTGTCGATGATTGTTGATAATTTCTTTTCTTGGGCTGATCCAGAAGTAGTGCCAGTACAGTTTAGTGCGCTCCTATCACCGGCTTTGATGGGTAGCTTAATTGCCAGTGGCGGCTTTGTGCAAATGATTCAGCGGCGCGGTTCCTTTTATAAAAATATGAACGAACCAATTCATGCCCAGCGCTCTTGTCGGCCAATTTTTTTGATGGGTGTGATCAGCAGTATTTTATTAGGAATTATTTGGGTGGGTTTTGGCTTTTATCGCAGTTATGCAGGCGATAAGTATCTGATGATCACTGGGGCATATTTCACTATTTTGAGTATCATGTGGCAGGTGTTTGCCATGGTGTCACTGCGTTACAAGTGGTCTACTCCCAGTGCTTTGGTGATGATTGCGGTAATTTTTTTAGTCTGTCGGTTAGGTTTACGTTTAGATGCGGTGACTTGTCAGATTGTGACCATGGGTTCGGCCTTGGTGGTGATGTTTGTAATGTTGGTATGGGTGTATTTACAGGCGCGCCGGGATGAACGCAGTCAAGAGCAGTTGCCTGCTTTGCCCAAGTCTGCGGCGATCGCTTATATTCTTAGCCCATATTTTTTCTATGGGTTGTTGTATTTTGGCTTTTTGTTTGCCGATCGATTTGCAGCGGGTTTGATTCTCGATCGATATAGCAATGTGCCTTTTGCGATTAGTAGCAACTATCAGCGACCGATGGATTTGGCGCTGTTGAATTTTTTGATTGTGATGCCATTTGTAGAATATTTGGCAGCGAAGTTTAGTATTTGGTGGTATCAAGTGGCGAAGCCTGCTACGCCACAGAACGTCCATAAGTTAGTTGGTCAACTAAAGCGTCGCTATCAGGTGATGGGACTGTTGGTAATGTTTATTGCTTTGGGAGTGGGGCTAATCACTATGACTTTGATGTCGATATCTCATCAGCAGGCAGCAGATATGAGTTTGACGGGGCTGGGAATTTTGGGGTATCTAGCGTTGGCTTTTGGTCTGTGGAATACAATTATTTTGCTGACTTTAAATCAGATGTCTGCAATTTTGAAGATGTTGTGGCCTGCTACTTTAATTAATTTGGTTTGTGGTTACATTTTGGGTCAGATCTGGGGGGTGAGCTTTACGCCGTTTGGTTTGTTGTTGGGCGGGGTGGTTTTTGGGTGGTTGGCTAGTCGGCAGGTAAAGAGGGCGATCGAGCAGTTAGATTACTGCTATTTTTACAGTGGCTATTGAGGTGATTTATTATTCCACGCTTCGGCGCAGCTCCTTGGTTTCCGATCGCCTCTTTTTAGATTCTAGTCGCCGTCGGTGTTGACCGACACTGGGCGGCCTAATTTTGCGGGGCAATACCACCACTGCCACACTTAAAATCAAAGAACACAATCGATCAAGTGCTTCTTCCCGGTTACGCTCCTGACTGCGATGTTCCTGAGACTTAATCACTACCACGCCCTCGGCGGTAATCCTTCGATCGCGGAGATTTAAGAGTCGGGTTTTGTAATGCTCGGGCAACGACGAAGCCGGGATATCAAACCGCAAATGGATGGCGCTGGCTACTTTATTCACATTTTGACCACCAGCACCCTGTGATCGAATGGCGCTGATCTCGATTTCGCTGAGGGGCAAACTGATATCTTTAGAGACCTGGAGCATGGATTTTGTGGAATTATCTTTATACTTTAACCAGTTTAGAACTGCCTTGTGAATACCTTGACCGAAACCAGGTAACGTTCCGGTTGAGCAGCTACCAAGATTTTTGCGCTTCCCCAACAGATTGATGCAGTCGATGTGCAAGCGGATTGTTAGACTGTACTTTACTGATCGCTTTATAATAAGCCTATTCTCGCATGTCTAGGAGTTTCAAGAATGTCTCTGACTGAGTTAATTTCCTCAATCGACCGCCTGAGCCAGCCAGAAAAGTTATCACTTTTCCAGCACCTAGCTGCACAAATTCCCGATGCTGAACTACAAGCCATTTTTCCTGCATCAGAGTATCCAATTTGGTCGCCTTATGAGGCAACGGAAGCTGCAAATATTCTGATGCAAATGATTCAGGATGACAGAGAGACATCTACTCATGCCTAGTAAAATCGAATTTCCCTTTTCTGATGATGAAGAATTACCCAGGATTCCAATTACTCTAAGTTATGCAGGTTTGTCTATCTCCGCTCATGCGCTGCTAGATACTGGGTCTACAGTCAATCTACTGCCGTATGATATTGGGCTGCAATTGGGTGTAGTTTGGGAAGAACAAACCATCCGCTTGCCATTGGCTGGAAATCTTGCC
>JAYUSV010000158.1:0-2371 GCA_043755495.1 Synechococcales cyanobacterium | reverse complement strand
TGCTTTGGCGATCGATCTAGCCTCGGCATTTTGCGGTAAAAACACCATGCCTACTGCCAATGTGCCACTTAAATCTAAGCCTTGTTCTTGACCCCAGGCGGTGAACAGTGGCCAGGGGATAGCCGATAGTATTCCTGCGCCATCTCCAGAATCTCGATCGGCGCTACAGCCACCTCGATGCTCCATGCAGGTCAAAGCTGTGAGAGTCTGTTCAATTAATTTATGAGTTGGCTTACCGGCTGGTGATGCAATAAAACCTACTCCGCATGCATCTCTTTCTTCTACCAGCCATCTTTGACCGTCGTAAGTCTGTTGGTGTGCAGCTAGTTGACTGTTCTTGTCAGGAGTGGCGTGGTTCATATATGTGGGGTTTCTGGCGATTGAGATGATGGTGAACTTATGTATAGTCTGCTTAATATATCAGATTTTTCGGTAGCGAATTTTACAGCAAAATCTTTGCTGCTATGGGTGAGGGATGAGCTGAGTGAGACATTTAGGCTGATCTTTAGTTTGGAAGGATTTTGGCGATCGTGCCATGAATTGTCTTGCGAATTTTGCGCTTGCTGATCCAGTTTTGAAATTTGCGATCGTACTCTTCACCCTTAAGCTGATAGACATTCCAGCCATTTAAGGCCAAGCTCATACCCCAGAAACCCAGCACTCCGATCGACCATAAAAAGCCTGTACCACCGATGGCTACGAGGTTAATGGCTACCAAAAAAGAGTTGGTGATCGCAAATTTCCCTAGCCCTTTTTGAAACTGTTGGTGCCGGTAGAGGTCAAACTCGGCTTTTTGTTGGCTGCTGGTTTGACTTTGTGCCCAATCTAACTTGGCGGCCTGTAAGGTGCTAAGGTCAATATCCATTTCTTCGGCGATCTCGACTAACTGCTGATGGGAAAACTCCAGATCGCCAGTGGTATTTTTTCTGGTTAGTGCCAAGTTTAAGATTTGTTGAATGTCTTCTTGGCTGTAAGTGGTGACGGCGCTATTTTCGGCAGAGTTCATGGGGTTTTTTAGGCTGAGGTGCTTGTATCCAATCAATGTGATGACCTCATTCTATTATCCAGAAAAATCTAGCGATCGGCTACCTGGGGGCACAGTACAGATATCCACATGCGCTCATGGTAAAGATATCTGTTCTTGTTATTCAGGTAAAAAAAAGCCTCCAACCCGCAGGCTGGAGGTATTAATCAGGGTGCATCTACCTCTTATGTATACGTGGCTGATTGCTCTTCACCGGGATGTTTTTAGAGCTGATTGAATTGGACAAAAAAAATCGCCCCAGTGCCAGTGGCGCTAGAGCGGTTAATCAGGGTGCATCTACCTCCTATGTATACGTGGGGTTTGAGAGATCATCAGGTCGATTTTTCTGGTTTTGGATTTTTAACTTAGCTTGAGGGTGTTGGATTTCCGCTGAATTAGTTGAAATTTTTTATTAAAGGAGATAAAATCTTGTAGTTTGCTAAAACAAATTGGCATTCAACCCAATTTAAACGGTTGTGAGGAACACAAAAATGAAAAGAATTTTATCTGCCTTGGCTGTTGCAGCCATTGCTACAGTTGCGTTACAGTCTTCGGCATCGGCTGCTCCTAAGAAGCCTTATATAGGCCCTCAGGTTGAATTAAATGGTCTAACTGGATTTGGTGCGATCGGCAGATTTCCATTGTCTGATGATTTCTCTCTCAGACCAGCAGTGACTATTTTTAACGGCGGTGCTTTGATCACTGGTACTGTATCTTACGATTTTGATACTAAGTCTCCTTTGACTCCCTATGTTGGAATTGGTTATAGCGTGCTAACCATCTCTGGCTTTGGCGGCGTAGGTGCTGGTTTCACTGGTCAAGCTGGTGTTGATTATGCTATTAGCGATAGCTTCGATCTTAATGCCAACCTGAAGTTTACTGGTATTAGTGTTGGTGCTGGCTTCAAGTTCTAATTTTTGAACTAAGCTACCATAGCCGAAGTCAATCAGTTGACCTCGGCTTTGTTTTGGCTATCTGCTTGGCCTAAACTGTGTATTAATTTAATGCTGCGATAACTTTTGTCTCAAATTCGATCGATCTTCTACTCACTTGCGAAAATAAGACACACTCCATCGCCCAGACTAAAGAGAAGATTTTTTATGAAACTAGCCTATTGGATGTATGCCGGTCCCGCTCATATCGGCACCTTGCGCGTGGCCACCTCCTTTAAAAATGTCCATGCAATTATGCACGCACCCTTAGGCGACGACTATTTTAATGTGATGCGATCGATGTTAGAGCGCGAACGCGACTTTACCCCCGTGACTACCAGCGTGGTCGATCGGCATGTGCTCTCTCGGGGTTCTCAAGAAAAAGTTGTAGACAACATCACCCGCAAAGACGGTG
>JAYUSV010000157.1:0-2372 GCA_043755495.1 Synechococcales cyanobacterium | reverse complement strand
CATTGGCCTGATTCCGGCGATCGTCCGAGGTGATGAATATGTGTTGTCGATGGATAAATATACTTTCACTGAATGGCTGAAGATGCACGGCATTGGCGAAGATATTAGCACCGACGTGTTTATTGCTGTTTGTAAGTCACTCAAATTTATTGACCCCGACGTGATCTCGGCTACTGTGCCTTTGCGAGCGCTAAATAAATTTCTGCAACAAAAAGATGGCTCCTGCATAGCTTACCTAGATGGCGCACCGCCCGAAAGGCTCTGTCAGCCGATCGTAGACTACGTAACAGAAAGAGGCGGCGAAGTTTATATAAGCTCGCCCTTGAAAAAGATTGTTCTAAAACCCGACGGCTCCGTTGATAAGCTGATCATCCGGGGCGTAGATGGTAAAGCTGATCGAGATGTTCATGCTGATGCGTTTGTTTCGGCAATGTCGGTAGATGCCATGAAGGCTTTTATGCCCGAGCCTTGGCAAGCCATGCCTTACTTCCAACAGCTCAATGAACTAGAAGGCGTGCCGGTAATTAATATTCAGGTTTGGTTCGATCGCAAGCTCACAGATATTGACCACACCTTGTTCTCTCGATCACCGCTGTTGAGCGTGTATTCAGACATGAGCAACTCCTGCAAAGAGTACGCTAACCCCGATAAATCGATGCTTTCACTAGTGTTTGCTCCGGCTGCGGACTGGATTGATAAATCTGACGAAGAAATCATGGCGGCAACCATGGGGGAATTGGCCAAGCTGTTCCCCGATCATTTGCCAGAGCCAGCGCAGGTGTTGAAATATCATGTAGTGAAAACTCCTCGATCGATCTACACCGCTGTTCCTGGTCGAGAACAGTTTCGGCCAACTCAGGTCACACCGATCGTCAACTTCTTTTTGTCGGGCAGTTATACCGCCCAGATCTATTTTGGTAGTATGGAAGGCGCTGTATTATCTGGCAAGCTGACCGCCGAACGGGTAGTAGAGCAGGCGGTGACATTGACCAAAGAACTGGTCGCAACCAGCTAGTTTCGATCAAAATCCACTTTAGCAAGTCTGGCGAGTAACGAATAATGGTAAGGTCAAGGAGACAAAAAAATTGAACGGCAACCTACATCACATCACCCTGTCCGGCTTTGAGGAATTGTCTCCTCCTTTTGTCCCGGACGTTTCCCCCCCGATGCTACAACTGCCTCACCCTTCCGTTTCATCTAACCGTTTGCCGTCTTTGGCAGAATCTTACGAACTGTGCCGCCAAGTGATAGCGGAGTGCGGTAAGACTTTTTATCTGGCCACTTTGTTGATGTCGGAGCCAAAGCGCAAGGCAATTTGGGCGATTTATGCTTGGTGTCGGAATACCGATGAGCTGGTGGATGGGGCGGGAGCTGGCGATACTACTTTAGAAACTCTGGATCATTGGGAAGCCCAGCTTAAATATGCTTTTACTGGTAAGCCGATCGATAAATATGATGTGGCCTTGGTAGATACCATCCAAAGATTTCCTGATCTCCAGATGAAGCCTTTCCAAGACATGATTGCTGGTCAGCGCATGGATTTATGTCAAAGTCGCTACCAGACCTTTGAGGAACTATCTTTGTATTGCTATCGGGTAGCGGGCACTGTGGGTCTGCTTTCTAATGCGATCGTTGGAATAGATAATCAGCAGAGCTTTCCAGCCTGGGATGCCGATCGGGGTGCGCCGATCGAAGAAGCTGTTGCCCTGGGAATTGCTAAGCAGCTAACGAACATTTTGCGGGATGTGGGTGAAGATGTACAGCGCGGCAGAATTTATTTGCCATTAGATGAACTAGCCGCTTTTAATTACACCGAAGAAGAACTGATCAAAGGCGTAGTCAATCGCCAATGGCGAGAACTCATGAAGTTTCAGATCGATCGAGCGAGACGCTACTACCGCGAAGCCGAATCGGGTATTACCTATCTCAGCCCCGATGCTCGCTGGCCGGTCTGGGCGGCTTTGATGCTGTATCAGCAGATTTTGGATTCGATCGAACGCAATGATTACAATGTGTTTGATAAACGGGCCTATGTCACTACCAGCCGCAAGCTCTTGGGTGTACCTCAGTCTTGGTTGAGAGCGCAGATTAGCTAGAGAAGATGAGTGGAAACGCCCCGAACTACCGGGGCTAATTTTTCAGTATTCAAAGTGTTGCCATCTCGTCAAATATGTATCAATTACACAGTTCTGAAAAATGTCTAAAGGGCGTTCATTATATACAACCCAGGATTCTGAAGTGGATGAAGACTCCTTAGTGAGAGCATTTTTATGTTTTATGGAACAGGATATGTTGCAACGACCTAAGCATATTTTTCCACTTTCCGAGGATTTACTACATTAAATTTCTGTACTAACCCAATGTGTTGAGAT
>JAYUSV010000156.1:0-6887 GCA_043755495.1 Synechococcales cyanobacterium | reverse complement strand
ACGGTTCGCTTAAGCCATCAGAAAATTCGCCAAATGGGTTGGGTGAGCGGAGTCGAATCCCAACCCAATGAATTCATTGATTTCCAATGGTGCTCCCTATCGCCGAAGGGCGACGCTACGCTATCGACTCCGCTCAGGGAACACCCTTTATTGATTTCCTTGGTTTTCATTGTGTTCTTAAGCGAACCGTATTGGGTATGACCAAACGTGTACGCAGGTCGGAAAAGAACAAATCCCTACAGTCACGTTTAACCACCACTAACTGGTGGAATAAATACCAATTCATCCCCGTCTTGCAATAGGCGATCGAACTCGACAAAATCTAGGTTTAGGCCCAGGCGAGTTACCGATCGCCATTTTTCTAGCTGGGGATATCTTTCGATCAATCCTTGCAAAACATCACCAGCAGAAGTGCCTGCTGGTAAATTTTGAGTGATTTCTGACTCACCGATCACCTCTTGGTAAACGGCAAAAAGTTTGATGGAAACCTGGATATTTTCAGCGTTCATTATTCTGGCTCTACCCAGCGATCGTCTTCCTTGATCAAAGCAATCAACTCCGATACCCCATCGGCTTCTGGTACTTTCTTGATCTCAGTTTTGCCACGATATAGCGAAATATAGCCTGGCTGTTTACCCACATAGCCATAGTCGGCATCAGCCATCTCACCGGGGCCGTTGACGATGCAGCCCATCACCGCAATATCTAGGCCAACCAGATGCTTGGTGGCTTCCCGGACTTCGTGCAAGACATCTTCGAGGTTGAACAGCGTGCGGCCACAAGAAGGACAGGCCACATACTCCACCATGGTTTTACGGAGACCCAGAGCCTGCAAAATGCCATAGCATACCGGAATTTCTTTTTCTGGTGCTTCGGTTAAAGAAACCCGAATAGTGTCACCAATCCCTTCACCCAGCAGTGTGCCTATTCCGGCGGTAGATTTCACCCGACCATACTCCCCATCACCGGCTTCTGTGACCCCGAGGTGAATGGGGTAATCCATGTTTTCGGCATCCATGCGCTGTACTAGCAGTCGGTAGGCACTCAGCATCACGGGTACCCGTGATGCCTTCATAGAAATGATCGTGTTGTGGAAATCCATCGATCGACAGATCCGAATACATTCCAGCGCCGACTCCACCATTCCTAAAGGCGTGTCACCATAGGTAAACAGCATCCGCTCACCCAAAGAACCATGGTTTACCCCGATCCGCATCGCCTTATTTTGATCGCGGAGACTAATGATTAGTGGTTCTAGGGCTTCCCGCATTTTGTCTTCAATTTCTTTGAATTCTGCTGGCGTGTACTCAGTACGATTATCTTGGGGCTTCTCGAATACATATAGCCCCGGATTGATGCGTACCTTGTCTACATGCTTGGCTACTTCTAGGGCAATCTTCATGCCGTTATGATGAACATCGGCTACCAAGGGTACTACTTGATAGGTCGCAGCTAACTGGGCTTTGATCTCGGCTAAAGCTTTGGCGTGTGCCATGCTGGGCACCGTGACTCGCACAATTTCGCAGCCAATTTCGTGTAAGCGACGAATACCAGCCACTGAACCAGCAATATCCAGAGTATCTTCGTTAATCATCGACTGCACCACCACCGGATGATGGCCGCCAATCATGATGCTACCCACCGCTACTGGGCGAGTCTGACGGCGCTGAATAGTGCCATCGGTAGAAAAGGGATTGTGAGCCTGGGATGGTCTGGAGATGGTCTGCATATTGACGGCTGTAAGATTCCAATACCCACTCTATCGCAGTTGATTGGCTGCATTCAAGAGCCTTAACCGCCTATTAACAAGCCAACTAAGCGAGTGGCCATAAAGCCCAACATGCCGCAAACCAATGCTACGACCAACATCATGGCTGCTACCTTCAGCCAAAAGAACAAAGGATATCGACCAATGCGAATTCTGTTGAGGTGTTCAATTCGATCGACGACCAATTTTGACAACGATTTGGGGCGGCGGCTTTTTACGGGGCTGCGCTGGGCGATCGACCCAACAGGTAAGGAGTTGTTTTCTTGTTGAAAAATGCGCATCTGCTCTGCCAGATCGCGATTACGGCGGTGGAGCTGGCGAATCCGCTCTTGATTTTGTTGATACTCTGCTTCCAATCGATCAATTTTCGGAGTCCGACGACTGGATCTGCCGACCTTGCTAGAGATCTGATGCATAATTGTAAGGGGTAAAAAAGATTATGTGCATTAGTATTGAAACTTATCACAATCACGGCAAAATCTCTATCTGTTTAGCACAAAGCGAAATAGTTGCTGGCCAAAAAATATTAATTTAAAGACATGATTATCTACCAGAGACTGGATAGTAGTAACTAACATTTTGTTTGATTGTAGATGTTTTTGTGCTATCTTCTTGAATATATTCCGTGGAGTCCGAACAATTTAACGACTCACCCCTGCATTAGCCATGCCCAGACCAAAAGGAAAAACTCTCACACCGCAAGACATTTTGGATGTGGCAATTATCTTGCTAGAGACTCAAGGTGTGGAAGATTTTAGCATCAATCAACTGGCCAAAGCTTTAGCAATCAAGCCGCCTTCGCTGTACAACCATTTTGCTGGGGACGAAAACATCCGCCGATCGATCCGCCTAGAGGGTTGGAGAAGAATTGCAGAACAGTGCCTGCCAGATATTCAAAGTAATGACCACCCAGTAGACCTAATCCAGCGCACTACCGCCAAATGTCGGGAATTTGCGATCGAAAACCCCGCCTTGTACCTATTCACTGTTCAACACCCTTTTCCCCAGTCAGACATTGAGTTTGCACCAATTTTGCACCACATTTTGGATGTATATGTCACCATTTTGACCCCTTTTGGTTTGGGGAAAGAAGATACGCTCCACGCTGCGCGGCTGCTGCATTCTTCAGTACATGGCTTTTTGCTGAACGAAATCTTAGGATTTTTTGCCGCAACCGAATCTACTGCTCGTAGCTTTACCTGGATGGTCGATCACTTGGTAGAGTCTTTTTTACCCAAGCAGGTTGCTTAGATCTGATTAGTTGAATGTGTGGGAAACCCCCAGACAAGATTGGTAGCAACCAGGGTATGTTAACTAAAGACGTATCGTCGATATTTTAGGAACCTCGTCATGCTGGATTCGATCGAACAACTTGTAGGCTTTGGCACCGTTTTTGGGGGTGCTTTGGGGTTAGTGCCCTTTTCGATCGCCCGTAGCCAAGGCAAAAAGCAGTTTGCTACCATTGCCTTGATTGCTTGTTTGGCTTCGGGTTACAGCTACGGTGAAAAACTCGCCTTGCCGGTTTTTGCTAGTCTGAGTATTGCGGCTATTGCCAGTGGCAAGGCTGCGACGCACAAATCGCCTGCGTTGGAGCCAATTCAAATTGACTCTTCAGACAAGATTCTAGATTAGATAAGTTCTTGCCGATCGATCACCGGAATTGCAGGCAATACTCCACCACGGCTTAACAAACCATCAATATCTCGCAGTAAGGCCAAATCTGCCGCCGGTAAATGTGATTTACCATCCAAAAACTCAAAAGCCCGTCGCCAATCAGCACCAGTGGCAGCCACTGGTGCTTGGAAATGGCAAGAAATCACCTGCCGAAAATCCCACAGTGCCACTTGCTCTACCCAAACACGGGTTTTGGACGTTTGACGACTCAAAATAAGCTGCTGCAAAATCGGAGCCACCATTAATCTACCCTGGTCACAGGTCTGATCGAAAGATTTTTGCCAGTTGAGTTGCCAATGAAAAGGATATAGTCCCCAAAAAGCCCGCATAGACTTGTCTGGGGCTTTTTTTGTGGCTTGTAGCGTCACCAAAGTCTGGTCAATTTCTACCATGCTGGGGCGAAAATAAAAAGTGAACAATACAATCCGCTGCCAGCCGATCAGTCGCTGCGCAGGAGTATCACTCACGGGATCGCTGGCTGACTCCCGAGCATGAAACAGCAACGGATAGGGATCTAACTGCACCACCTCTGGTGGGCTGACTGGAATTGATACCACAGTATCGGTGACGAGTAGTAGTTGAAAACGTCGATCGAAGATCGCCACTTCCCCAAACTTACCTAAGCCCAGCTCGATCGAATCTAAAATAGCCAAGTCAAATCTATCTCCCCAAGGATGCTCAGTGGTTAGCAACTGAGTACGGCCGATCGGGAGTCCCAGCCAGCTCAGAGGCAAGTTTAAAGGAAAACTCCATTGTCCTGGAGCCACATAGACTGTGGCATTGGGGCAAGCTCGGGCAAAAGGACCGACAAAAACTTTATGCTCAATCCCCGAAGTCGTAGAAAGAATAATGTGTTGCACCGAGCCATAGAGATCGACCAAATCTTGCAGTAGCCTCAAACATTGTGGAGTGGGGGCAATCGGGGCGTAGACCATTAGCCCACCAGCTTCTAGTCGCAACACCGTCATCCGAATCGGTGTGACCACATACAACACACCTTGAATTTGCTCAAACACCCACACCCAGTCAGCAATAACTTCACGACGCAGAGTTTGACGTTGGCTGTAGGGGTATAAAGGAACAGATAGCCACCAGCGCCATTGCCAATCGGGTGAATATTTGGGTGAATCTGGCAACATTTGAAATCTTGATCAGGATAAAGCTAACCAACAGTTTAAAACCTAAGTCGATCGCCGAGCTAACTTAAATGGTTTTTTTGATTGCAAGCGATCGATCACCTAGTTTCTGGGGAAAGATAGATATGTAA
Source organism: Synechococcales cyanobacterium (assembly GCA_043755495.1). Taxonomy (GTDB): domain Bacteria; phylum Cyanobacteriota; class Cyanobacteriia; order Cyanobacteriales; family Chamaesiphonaceae; genus JAAFHZ01. Next base: position 2,178 of record JAYUSV010000156.1, on the reverse strand, counting down.
TCTATATTCACTTTATTCGGTCTGGCCACAGAGCGAAAAGCATCATCCAAGGAGTTCAAGTGATATTGCAAGTCCACTCAAACGGGTTAATGAGTTCCCTTCAGCAACTTAAAGCAGATGGTTTTACGGGTATTACTGATTTTCATGGTGTGACCGATCGGCAAGAGCCATTGAACTACAGCTTCGCCTTTAAAAGCGGCGATATCACCTATGCAGGAAAAAGAATACCTAGCCCTCTAGAGTTTGCTGATTGGATGCGCAGCCGGATGAAGCTGAAGCATTTGGAATCTACCCTTAAAGTGGTTTCTACTCGCACCAAGAATGAGGACTCTCTCAGAGAACTAGTTGAGTTTATTGCCCGATTTGGACTAGTGCGCTGGGAAGACTTAGAAGCAGCCATGCAAATGGAGATTGCTACAGTTATTGAATATGTATTACCTTACGGCGGCACCCTGGTTCAAAGATCTTATAGTGACTTTGACCTGTCTTATGGCGAGAACTATCAGGGTCTAGACCTGGCTAAAATCGAAGAAGTTTTTAGCGATCGCCAACAGATATGGAAGCAATTGGCACCCCGAATTTCATTAAATACCATCCCAATTATTCGTTTAGAAGAAGCTGCCAATATTCCAACAAAAATCCTACCACACTTAAATAAATGGGCATCGGGCAAGTTTAAGCTCTCAGAAATTGCTGGTGGCTGTGGCGAAGATCCTTTGCAGTTGGCACAAGCTTATATTCAGTGGTCAAAGGCAAATTGGATTAGTTTACGCAATCCGAAAAACGACATAATTGAACGTGCTAATGCCCCGATCGAGATAGATAATCGACCAATTATTTTAAGTGTAGATGATAGCAAAATTGTGCAGATTAGTATTCGGAAAGCTGTAGGCGATTTATATAATGTGCAGTTTGCTAGTAATGCTATGGATGCCTTGAACATGCTAAACACCATGCCAATAACTTTACTGTTGTTAGATGTCACTATGCCAGATATTGATGGATTAGAACTATGTCGCACTATCCGCAACATTGGCAAATTTAAAAATCTGCCAATTGTGATGGTAACAGCTAAAGATGGATTAATGGACAAAATGCGCGGACAGTTTGCTGGTTCTACGCATTATTTGTATAAGCCAGTCGATCGAGAAAAACTCTTACCAGTACTGGAAAAATATGTAGTCCCAGTTGCTATCGCTCATTAATTTTATTCAACTGATTATTTCAAGCATTTACCTAAGCCTTAATCATGAGTCAGCAATCTTATCTCACTTGTCATTTGCAAAATTCTCATTACGCGATATCTACCGATCACGTACTAGAGATCTTTCCCTTGCCCGAGCTACAAATAGTGCCCGAAACCCCTGCCGATTTGGTGGGGATGCTCAACCTGCGGGGCAAAATGCTACCGATGATGCACCTGCAACGGCGGATCAGTAGATCTCCCTTAGTCTGTACCACTGCCGATACGGTGGCAGTCTTAGATTGTAGCGGCTTTCAAATTGGTGTCATTGTCGATCGAGTGAGCGAAGTTTGTGTTTTAGACGACGCGGCCATCGATCGAGATTTAGCTTATGGGCGGCAGGGTCACACCAACACAGCTTTTTTGAGCGGTGTTACCCAATATGGTGACGACAACCTGCTGATTCTTAACCCCGATGCCTTGGTTTCTTTGCCAGATGAGGTGGCTGATTGGGTTTGGCAAGCTGATGAAACCGGTGGCCTGTCAACTGATGCGCCATTAGAAAAAACCGGCAGTTTTTACGACCTGTATTTTCCCACCGCGACATTAGCCGAACGTCAGCTCATGGGGCAACGGGCGGCAAGTTTACGACCGGCCATCGAAACCAACGATAACAGTCAGGCTATCCCATTAGCAGTTTTTGGGTTGGGCGGGGAATACTTTGGTATCAGCCTTGCGTCTGTGCGAGAGTTTATTAATACCCACAGCATTCGCCCCATTCCCTGTGCTCCTAGTCAAATTATTGGCAACATGAATTTGCGTGGCGAAATCATGACGCTGGTAGATATGCGGCCTGCCCTCAATTTGTCGATCGCTACTGCCCCCAGTAGCCAGGCCGTAGTCACCCAAATTGGTGATGTAATTGCTGGTCTGTCGATCGACGAACTCCACGATATTTTGTATATCGATCGGTCTGCTTTTGCAGCAGTGCCGGT
>JAYUSV010000155.1:0-6896 GCA_043755495.1 Synechococcales cyanobacterium | reverse complement strand
TGGAGAATCGATCTCTACTCTTGCTGGTGTAAACCTGTTTGAGCAAATTGGCTCGGTGATAGAAGAATCTCAGCGGCTTCAGCCCTGAGAGTGTCAATCCATTATAAAGGCGATGTATCTTGGTGAAATCAGGGTGGGCGAAGAGATCGGCGATTTGCCTTGGGGCAACACTTCGTGAACGAGGGTTTGTTGCGTGCTCGGTTTGGTGAGGTTGATCAGGAGCTGGCGGGTGTAATTCCTCGGTTAATGAGTTTGGAGAGCGATGAGTATACTCGGCTGCTGTTGAATTTATCTCGATCGCCTTTGGCGCAAGCGGAGCTATCGGAGCTTTTGGTTTTGCTTTAGGTATTGTTTAGTATGAGCAGCAGAAGAGCGATCGGCGACCAAGGGTGGTGGCACTTGATGTGTTAGCCTTTACTTATGAAGGTATATTGATACATGGAGACAAATATGAGTAAGAAACGTGCAATGAAACAGCCGTTACTAATTTCTGGGAATCGGGCAAAGAAAGCTCTTGCGGTTGGGTTGGATCATTATTTGCAAAGTGTTGGTTATAAGACAGCTATTCACGAGTATGCTGGTAGTATCGATTTTACTGATGAAGAGTTTTCAGCAATGTTGCAGGAACTGAAAGAAGATAAATAGAGTTGAAATTTATTTACGATACGAATATTTTGCTTCAGATTCTTCGCAGAGCTGATTCGGCAGAAAATGTGCTGGCTAAAGTCGGTTCCGGATATCTTGAGGAATGTATATCTATTGTCACGGTAGCTGAGATAAGATCTTTATCTATTCAGTTTAATTGGGGAGATGCTCGCCTGAATAAAATGAGAGAAAATCTTCTGCGTTTACCGATTATAGATATTAGCTCATCTGAAATAGTTGATAGATATGTAGAGATTGATTGTTACAGCAAAAGAAAACATCCTACTTTGGTCAGCGATTTTTCGGCGATTAAGATGGGAAAGAATGATTTGTGGATTGCTGCAACGGCTTCGGTTTACCAATGTAATCTTTTAACGATGGATTTGGACTTTCAACATTTACATGAGAAGTTTTTGGAAGTTACTTATGTTGATAGCTCTACATTTTCAAATTGATAAAAATTACAGAGTCCTAACTCTGAGGTTTTTCGCTAAGGTGGGTTTTTTGGTAGAATCAGATTGATAGCTTCGCTTGTGCTAAAGGCGAGCGAAGCTATCGGAGCTTTTGATTTTGCCTTAGGCAAGTTGTCGTTGGTTGAATCTCATAGCGATCGATGCTGGGGATAAGTTAGTGATCAAATCTTTTGGCTTGTTTGCGGTGTTGGTAAGAGAGGAAGATCGTCAATTCATATTTGATGACAGGCAATAACTGCTTCAATTACTCGATCGAGTTCAGCCTCAGTAAGATTAGAGCCGGAGGGTAGGCAGAGTCCTCGATCGAATAAGTCTGCTGCTACTTCGCCGCCGATGCTCTCACATTCTTGGAAGATGGGTTGGAGGTGCATGGGTTTCCAGACTGGGCGGGTTTCGATGTTTTGGCTGGCGAGGGTGGTGCGGATGGTTTCTCGATCGCAGCCGAATTGAGCAGGGTCGATGGTTAGGCCGGGGAGATGGCTGAGGTGCTGGTGGTAATAGTGGTAGTTGTGGCGGCGCTGTTGAACTCGATCGGCTAGTACTTGGATTATGTAGAATCTAAATTATTTCATCAGTATTGACACCTAGTTCTCGCAGTTTGGCAGATAGCAGCTCGTTTTTTCGCCGCTCTTGATCGGCTTCTTGTCTGGCTTGTAGTTTGCCTTCTTGATTGGTTAATATCCAGTTTCCTGATTGGTCATACCAACGTAGCCACTGGCCTTCCATGCCCTGGTAAGTTCCGCTCCAAATTCCGAGACCTAGCTCTATTTCTTTGAACCAAAATTTTTGATTATTAATAGTTATCTCTACATATTGAGTGGCTTGGAGGGAAAACATCCGAAATTGGTTGGAGTATCTGTCAAAGATGGCGTAGTAGGGTACGCGCAGTATTTGTTCGTACACTTGCCATTTGGTTGGTGGTTTGCCAAGTACTCGCAGGGTTTGGCCGAGGTCTTCGGCTTCAGTGCCGGGGGATAGTAGTTCGACCATTAAGAATGGTGCAATGTGTTCTTGCCACATTACGTAACTTAGCCGGGAGTTTGCGATGGATGAGCTAGCTGGTGAACCGGCTACTAGAAACCAATCAGGGCGCTTATACCAGTTGGTGTGCTTGGCATCATAGTAAAGGTTTAGGTCTGCCCCGATAAAAAATTCGTCGGTGTTGGGCTGACAGGTTTCTCTTAATAAATCAGGCTGAAAGTCATGAAATTCGTCTGGCAAGCCCATTTCCTCCGGGTCTTCACTGGGTAAATCGTACATGGTTGGTAATGTGTTTGCAGGTAAGACAGGATGGTTTTGATACATTGTTTGATACCTCATGCTTTTTGAATCTTAGCTTACTCCATTACAAAGTGATGTATCTTGGTGGAATCGGAGTTATGTCAGAGCTTTTAGCGCTTTAGATTCCCTCATCCTACCGATGTTAGGATGACTTATTGGCGATTAAATATAAATTTTGATGCGTTTGCTCTGGGACGGTATCTAGAATCTACAAGGTCATTTTTCCTCTTGCATTTCGATTTCTTGACGATAGGTTTGAATATCTTTTAACATGTCTTCAAACTGGGGGTCGTGCCGGAACATTCCAGCAAATTGTGTCCAGGGATGCTCTGGTTGTGAGGTATCAATTAGGATTGAGTAGTTTTGTTCGATGTGGATTGGTGAGTTGTTTGTCATAAAACGATCAGCTCTTTTCTGAGTTATTTTGGTGAACCCATGAATTCTTCCATGGTGGCGTTGCTGGTTTGGCTGATGTCGGATCTTTTGAGGACTTTGCTGAAGGTGAGGTCAATTTGGGTAGCAGGGAATGATGGCTGCAATGACTCGATCGCCTTTGGCACAAGCTGAGATCCCCCCCACATTCTATGGCTTTCAGCTAATATTGTTTCATCAGCATTGATACTTAGTTCTCGCAGTTTGGCAGATAGTAGCTACTTTGATTCGCTAGATAGCCATCCTTCTAAATCAGCTAGATTGCTAAAGTCCAGTAAGACTTCTGCTAATGATTCTACTTGCGATAGGGATAATGATTCGATTTGAGATTGAAGATTAGTCGGTAAAGTTTTTGCTTTGGAGCTACCGTCTAAACCCAATCGCCGATTTAACATTTTGATCATTAAGAGTCTTTCACGAGCTTCGCCGCGAGCTTCACCACGAGCTTCACCACGGGCTTCGCCACGAGCTTCGCCACGGGCTTCACCTTCTTGAAAGATTTGGTCGTATATTACTGAACCTTGCATAAGATCGCTCCTGAAGATTTGGTTGATTAGCTGCTGGTCTAATTTTAACCCGGCAAATATGGCTGCGCCAGCGGTGAGGTTACTACGTTGTTGAGGGTCTGGTATTTGCTCGATTCTTTGAGCGACTTGTCGGAGTAAATTCTCTCTGTTTTCAGTTTTACCCAGTACAGCGTAGGGTAGTAATCCGGGCAGATTCATCAGTGTTTCTGCTTCTTCTTCCCATAGTCTGATTACTCGAAATTGATGGGTAAGGTGGGCATCTTGATAAAAGTCACAGGATACTCGCTCTGAGGTTGTTTCACGGAGATAGATGACTGTTTGGAGAATTTGGCAATCGGGGTGTAGTCCCAGAAGTCTGACGTAATAATCTAGCATCCGATAGGCCATGTATTTATCGGGGCTTGTTTGGAATTCCCAGTGACAGATTAAGGAGTCATTTTTTAGTAGCACGATGCCGTCTGCTCTGATTGGCTCGTAGTAAAGCTCTGTTGGCTGCATTTCGGTTAGTTGCAGTGGTTCTCCGAGTAACCATTCGGTGAAGTCTGTACAAAATTGGCTAATCAGTAATTTACTGGTGTTGTCATACATTGATGTTTTGGGCTTGTTGGCAGGCAATGATCGCGGTGATTACCCGATCGAGTTCACCATCAGTAAGGTTAGACCCAGAAGGTAGGCACAAACCTCGATCGAATAAGTCTGCTGCTACTTCGCCGCCGATGCTCTCACATTCTTGAAAGATAGGTTGGAGGTGCATGGGTTTCCAGACTGGGCGGGTTTCGATGTTTTGGCTGGCGAGGGTGGTGCGGATGGTTTCTCGATCGCACCCGAATTGAGCGGGTTCGATGGTTAGGCAGGTGAGCCAGCGGGTGCTGGTGCCGTAGTCGGCTTCGGGCATAAATTCTAGGCCAGTGAGGTGGTTGAGGTGCTGGTGGTAGTAGCTGTAGTTATGGCGGCGCTGTTGAACTCGATCGGCTAACACTTGGAGTTGACCTCGGCCGATGGCGGCGCAGACGTTGCTGAGGCGGTAGTTATAGCCAACTTGGGTGTGTTGATAGTGGGGGGCGGGGTCACGGGCTTGGGTGGCGAGAAATTTGGCTTGGGCGATGATTTTGGGGTCGGGGCTAACTAACATGCCGCCGCCGGAGGTGGTGATGATTTTGTTGCCATTGAACGAATAAAAGCCGTATTGGCTGTGGGTGCCGGGTGTGGTGTTTTTGTAGGTGGCTCCCAGGGCTTCGGCGGCATCTTCTATTAGGGGGATTTGGTATTTGTTACAGGCGGCGAGGATAGGGTCGATGTCGGCGCTTTGGCCGTAGAGGTGGACGAGGATGACGGCTTTGGGGAGTTTGTTTATTTTGGCGCGGCGATCGAGTTCACTTACTAACAGTTCTGGGTTCATGTTCCAAGATTTGCGATCGCTGTCAATAAAGACTGGGGTGGCTTTTTGGTAGAGGATGGGGTTGACTGAGCCGCAGAAGGTAAGGCTGGAGCAGAATACTTCGTCGCCGCTGTTTACTCCGGCGATGATTAGGGCGAGGTGGAGGGCGGCGGTGCCGGAGCTGAGGGCGGCGGCGTGGGGGCTGTTGACTAGCTGGCAGAATTCTTTTTCAAAGCTGTCGATGTGGGGGCCGATCGGGGCGATCCAGTTGGTGTCGAAGGCTTCTTTGACGTAGGCGAATTCTTGGTCGCCCATGTGGGGGGTGGAGAGGAGGATTTGGGGCTGGCTCACGGTTGACCTAAATGATTGAAGTTATTGGTTGATGATAGGGATATGAGCTTACAATTGAGTCCAATCGGCTATTTTCAATGTTGGGATTTTGCTAAAGTCGCGGTAATTGCGGGTGACGACGGTTCCTTCACAGGATAGAGCGATTGAGGCTATCCTCAAATCTTGAGTGCCAACTCGTATTTTTTGCTCGGTTACTTCTTTGTAACAAGTAGCTGCTTTTTGATCAAAGTCCAGAACATTGATGGTTTGGAAATAATTTAGTGTAAGATTCAAGTTGAGATAAGCTGCTGTTAGTTTTTCTAGAGATTTAGCTTTCCTTATTTGATTTAGCCTTCCGTACATTTGTTCTTCTAAGGTGATTATTGTCACAAAGATAGAATTTGGGCTAATTGAGTATACTTTTTTGGTGACTGAGGGATGACCGGTTTGAAAGAGTGATACGTGGTCGGTATCTAGAATCCACAAGGTCATTTTTCCTCTTGCATTTCGATTTCTTGACGATAGGTTTGAATATCTTTTAACATATCCTCAAACTGGGGGTCATGCTGGAACATTCCAGCAAATTGTGTCCAGGGATGCTCTGGTTGTGAGGTATCAATTTTCAGGGTGACGATTTCGCTGTGGTTTAATTTATCGGTTAGGACTTGTTTGATGTTTTGTAGGGCTATGTCACGGGTAGCTCCTTTTGCTCGGCAATTTGGCAAGCCGATGGCGGTGGCTTGATAAACTCCTGATTTGGGTGTTTCAATTAGGATTGAGTAGTTTTGTTCGATGTGGATTGGTGAGTCGTTTATCATAAAAGGATCGGCTCTTTTCTGAGCTATTTTGGTGAACCCATGAATTCTTCCATGGTAGCGTTGTTAGTTTGGCTGATGTCGGATCTTTTGAGGACTTTGCTGAAGGTGAGGAGGAGGATTTTGCAGTCGAGCCAGAAGGAGATGTTGTCGATGTACCAGGTGTCGAGTTTAAATTTTTCTTCCCAGCTAATGGCGTTGCGGCCGTTGATTTGTGCCCAGCCGGTGATGCCTGGTTTGGCTTGGTGGCGGCGGGCTTGTTCGGGGGTGTAGCGTTCTAGGTAGCGGGTTAACAGGGGGCGGGGGCCGATGAGGCTCATGTCGCCTTTGAGGACGTTGAATAGTTCGGGGAGTTCGTCGAGGCTGGTGCTGCGGAGGAGTTTGCCGAAGGGGGTGAGTCGATCTCTGTCGGGGAGAAGGTTGCCATTACTGTCGAGATCGTCGGTCATGGTGCGGAATTTGTACATCATGAAGGTTTTGCCTTGGTAGCCCGGTCGTTCTTGTCGGAAAAGTATGGGAGAGCCTAATTTAGTTCTGACTAGTATGGCGGTTATTAACAAAATTGGAGAAATTATAATTACTCCGATGCTTACGAAAGTAATGTCTAAAAGTCTTTTGATAAAATGTGTGTACATAGTTGATAGTTAATATTGAAGCTAGCGTTTTTTGCCCGGTGTGCCTACATATGTTGTATGAGGTTCAACATGGGTGATGATTGTTGCACCAGCACCAATGGTGCTCCATTCGCCAATTTGTCGTTGGGGAATTACGCTGGCTCCGATGCCGATAAAGGTGCCTTCACCTATGGTGACTTCTCCACCGAGGTTTACGCCAGGGGCAATGTGAACATGGTTGGCAATGTTGTTATGATGATCGATGGTGGAGCCGGTGTTGATGATGACGTTGTCGCCTATTGTGGCAGCGGGGTTAATGATTGCTCCAGCACAGATCATACTGCCAATGCCGATGGTGGCGGAGGCTGAGATGATGTCGGAGGGATGAATGACAGTAAGAA
>JAYUSV010000154.1:0-2378 GCA_043755495.1 Synechococcales cyanobacterium | reverse complement strand
CAGCGGAGCTAAGCTAGTAATCTGTCCCCGGGATTATCTTTTAGAGTCAGCCCGTCTCTATGAATTAATCCAAAAAGAACAAATTGACTGTGCCGAATTTGTCCCAGCGGTGATGCGCCCCTTGGCAGACTATCTGACCCATACCAGTCAAGATCTGGCGCAGATGCGCATCCTAGTTGTGGGTTCTGATAGTTGGTATGTTCAAGAATATCAACAGTGGCAGCAGTTGTGTGGTTTCCATACCCGGCTGATCAATTCTTATGGCGTGAGTGAGGCGACGATCGATAGTTGTTACTTTGAAACCACCATGATTGATAGTTACCCCAGTCAGGCATTAGTCCCGATCGGCAAACCTTTCCCCAATATGAATCTGTATGTTTTGGATGATCAGTTACAGCCGGTGCCTACCGGTGTTAATGGCGAACTATATATCGGGGGAGCCGGAATTTCCCAAGGTTATGATGGCCGACCTGATTTAACTGTAGCTCAATTTATTGCCGATCCCTTTAGTTCCTCAGCAACAGCCAAACTATATAAAACAGGTGACTCAGCGCGCTATCTGACCGATGGCAACCTGGAGTATTTAGGCCGGATCGACCATCAGGTTAAAATTCGGGGTTTCCGCATTGAGTTGGGAGAAATTGAGTCTAAACTGGGTCAATATCCCCAGGTATCTCAAGCTGTGGTAGATATAAGAGCTAGCGCATCTGGACAGCAACACCTGGTAGCTTATTTAGTCACTACCCACCCAGAACCGCCCACCGTCAGCGAATTCCGACACTTTTTAGCCACATCTTTACCAGATTATATGATTCCCGCAGTATTTGTCATGGTGTCAAAGTTTCCGCTGACTCCCAATGGCAAAATTGACCGACGAGCCTTACCAGCACCTGATGAAAGCAACTTGATTGCTGTGACCAAATTTGTGCCGCCGACCGATTTTGTCGAACAACAGTTAGCCGAAATTTGGTCAACAGTCTTGGAGTGTTACCCCATCAGCACCCAGGCTAATTTCTTCGATCTTGGTGGTCACTCTCTCTTAGCAATACAATTAATGGCTCAAGTACAACAACAGTTCAATCGCCAGTTACCTCTCGTTACCCTGTTTCAATATCCCACAATTGCTGAAATGGCTACGATGCTCTGGCAACCCAGCGCAGAAGTAGCTTGGTCCGCTTTAGTGCCGATAAGACCCCAAGGCGATCAAGAGCCTTTCTTCTGTATTCCCGGTGCTGGTGGGAATCCGATTTATCTTCATAACCTGGCTCATTATCTCAACCAAAATCGGCCCTTTTATAGTTTCCAATCTCGTGGCCTTGATGGAGAAACGCCTCCTCATCAGACGGTCGTAGAAATGGCACAAAATTACTTACAAGCTATACAGACAGTCCAATCCACCGGACCATACTATTTGGGTGGACATTCCTTCGGGGGGTTAGTAGCACTGGAAATTGCCTTGCAACTTCAGCAGCTTGGGGAAACTGTGGCTTGTTTGGCGATTATCGATTCTGGCGCTCCAGATCTAGAGGATGCTCCATCTTTGGAGATGGACGAAGCAGATTGGGTCTATACGATGGTTACCATTGTGGAGGGCATGTATGGTCAAGCGTTGAATGTCGATCTAGAAAAACTACGGTCACTTGATCCGGAAGCGCAACTGGTCTATTTCCAATCTCAACTCCAAGCTGCTCAGCTCTTGCCAACGGGGATGGGCATCACGCAAATCAAAGGATTGATTGCTGTATACAAAGCTCAAGCCGCCATGCCTTATCGACCACTCGGTAAATATCATGGCAAAATCACCTTCTTACATGCCAGTGAAGAAGAGGACGGTTCTGATGGGACAGCAACAGCTTTACATTTAGATTGGGAACATTTTACAAGTCAATCTGTAGAGCTACACTTAGTTCCTGGCAATCACTACACCATGATGAGACCCCCTCATATCACAGCATTGTCAGCCCAGCTAAATACCATTTTCGATACTAATAATGATTAGTATTTTCTAGCCGTGCTTTTCTGCTAAGACAACAATAATCAATTTCTGGAGTTATTACTTGTGCAAATTCAAAAAATCATGAATTCATTCCTGCAAACCGTAGGCGAAATGCGAGCTTTTTTGACAATCTGGTCAGGACAGTTTGTATCACTGGTCGGCTCTGGTATCACCAGTTTTGCACTGGACCTATGGGTATATCAACGGACTGGTTCTGTAACCCAATATGCTCTCATTGCTTTACTTAATGTTATTCCACCTATTTTAGTTGCACCGATAGCAGGTGTTTTTGTTGATCGCTGGGATCGACGACTAACAATTTTGGGTAGCGATTTTATAGCAGCACTTATGACTGGCTTAATTGCTCTGCTTTTTTTTACTG
>JAYUSV010000153.1:0-2380 GCA_043755495.1 Synechococcales cyanobacterium | reverse complement strand
GACGATGTTAGATCAGACAGTGTATGTGTTTGATGCTTATGGTCAGTTAGAGAGCGTGACCGATCGAAACAGTAACCAAACAACTTATAGCTATGATGTGAAAGGGCATCTAGTAGGAATCACTGACCCTGTAGGTTTGAAAACATCATTTACAGTAGTAGGCGATCGAATCACCGAAATGCGCACCCCAGACGGGCGAGTTGTAAAATTCAACTACGATGGGAATGACTTACAGAAGATCACCGATCCAGAAAAGGGTGAACGTTCTTGGACATATGATGCAGCCGATAAAGGTAGAATTACAACCTTCACCGATGAGCGAGGAAATACCGGCATAGACCACTATGATCAGTGGGGCAGGGTAGATAAAGCAACATTGCGCGATGGCACAGTGAAAAACTTTACAGTGTCAGATGCTTATCTGCCGGTGTATGCCACCAATATAACCAGAGACCCAAATAGTGCGCCATCAGTAGTAGTAATTCCTGCTGAGCGGACAAATACCACAGTAGATGGCAAAGGCCAGACCATCACCAGAAAAATTAATAAAGAAGGACTGGTATCAGAAGTCAGAGATGATTTGGGCTTGAGAGAGAGCACCACAATTCGGTCAGATGGCCGTCCTCAGCAGACAGTAGACCAATATGGGTTTGTGACTAGCTATGACTACGATTTATATGGGAATACTACATCAATTGTAGATGGAGCCTATGACTTTAAAGCATCGCCAACGCGGGTGTTTGGCGATGTAGGAGAAAATGATCGACTGTTAGAGCAGGCCGAAAAAATCTTGGAATCTACTGGTCGCAGAACAACAGGGATAGGCACAGCAACCCAGACTTCGTTCACATTGGGAGACGACGGCGTTACCTACTATGTGATTGGCACCAATCAAAGCTATTTGGTAGTAGCATCGGGGCTAAACAAGCAAGAGCTGAGAGCGGCATCAAAGAGCGAAAGAGATCAGGTGAGAGTAAGATCAGTGATCAGGTTAACCGATTTAATTGGAATTAATCGGTCAGATCCAACTTCATTACAGCAAATTAGAGTGCTATCGAATGGTGGAATAGCGATCGGGTATGACCGGCATCCATATGACATAAATAATCGTAACAAAGACATTGGCTCAACTCTTGCCGGTGGTCAAGTCACGGGTGCGACGCTATTTGGGCTGGTAGATACGGCACCAAAAACTAATTATCTCTCAGGCTATTACTTGAGCGATACTCGGAAATCTGATACAGATTACAATGCCAAAGGAGAATTTATCTTTGCGTATGTAAATAGCTTTGGCAATCTGAAGTTAACGGCTAATAGAAGTGGCAATAATATTAACCGAGGTTCATTTGCAAACTCTAATACGTTTTCACCTCAGAAGTTTAACTTTGCGGTAGGGGATGTAGTAGTAGGGGACTATAACGGAGATGGACTGCCAGATATAGCGGCAATCAATGCTTTAGATGAAGTAACCAGACCACAGTTCCAAGTATTGGAATCGAAAGGGACAGGCCATGAAGCACCGCCAGGAACTAGAGAAACTGGAGAGAGTTGGAATCCGCCAAATTCTACTTATACGGACAGATTTTTAAGCAATGGCAAAGGAGACTATTTTGCAGTCGGCAGAAAGCTAGCGACGGTGAATATTGGCGATCGAGGGGGCGATGATTTAGTTGTGGCCACAATTGGAACTGCTGGTGGTGGGCAGAGCTGGCTATCTTTCTATACAAGTAATGCTCAGAGAGAGTTTGACTTGACTGCTCAAGTGAGTGTGCCCTATTATGTGACAGCTTTACAGTCTTATAATACGGTGGCAGATCCGAAGTTAACGAATAGCTTAACGCAGCCTACGGGGCGTGGAGTGATTTATACTGCGGGTAATTTGTACATGATCCCTGATGCCACAAATCCGCAGTTGGTGTTGGATTATGGAGCAGTAGGAAATGTGCAGGGGTTGGTGTCGGCAGATTTTGATGGGGATGGGATAAATGATATTGCGCTAGCAGATAACAATCAGAATCTGAAGGTGTATCTGTTAGATAAAAATCATGCGGTGAAGGGCGGAGCGCCGCAGGTTTCACATATTAATGTGAAGCCGAGACAGTTGATTTATGCTGAAGGAAAGCTGCTGATTACAGATGGTGGTAGCGGTTTAGATATTATCAAGAATGACTACTTGGTGGCGCAGCAGACCAGTCCGGCGGGGCAGGGGTTGGTGAGCAAGACATTCAAGTACGACAGTAAATTTAATCAGCTTGTGGAGTATGCAGATGAGTTAGGCAGAGTAGAAGAGCATGAGTTAGATGGGCGGGGCAATGTCACGAAGATTATTCGTGATAAGTATGGGGTGCGAGCAGTAACAGAGTATGACTATAACCTTCAG
>JAYUSV010000152.1:0-6903 GCA_043755495.1 Synechococcales cyanobacterium | reverse complement strand
TCCAAGATTCTCTATTCTCCAGAAACTGTCAAAATCAAGTTTGTCGATGTCATATTGGCTATATCCATTTACCAGAGCTAAATCTTAAGAGAGTTTATGGTAGTGGCATCCTAGAAAGGATTCCTAATGAGTACAAGTAATATCAAGTGCATTTATAAACAATAAAAGCTGCCGTATATTAAATCTTAATAAGTTGTGAAGCGAGAGCCACAAGTAGATCTGCAATTGATCAATCGGTTGCGAGAGTTGGCTGGGGTGGGAAAGTCTACTCCAACCTTAACTTCAGGAACTCGACAGTTTTCTGAAATACAGTCGATCGCTGATAATTTGGCAAAGCAGAAGCAACAAAAAGATAAAAAGGCTGCACAATTAAAGCGTACTAAATATCTGGAAACGTTGTCACTCACCGAAGACCAAACTTGGCAACAGGTGCTAGATCTAATTGCTACCAAGCAATCTAAGTCTTACGATGAAGCCACTGTGCTGCTTCAAGATCTACGTGACTTGGCAAAATCCCGAGAGCAACTAACTGAATTTAGTCAGCGCTTGGAGAAACTTAGATCCAGCTACAGTGGCCGCCCAGCTTTAATGTCTCGCCTTAAAAAAATAAAGCTCGACAGCTAACCATCTATGTGAATTTAATCTACTCAATTGAAATCAATTATGATAAGATGGGGTGATACTTCAGAACTAAATGATCGTTGAATAAATTTGAGTTTATTTTGAATGGGCCACCTGTCTCTCAGCAAATTCGTCGGCGTGAGCGCTTGCGGGAATGGCAAGCCAAGGTGCGACAAGAAGCTGAGATCTATTGGCCATTAGGTGCAGCGCCAATCAATGGATTTGTTATGCTGCAAATCACCTACTTCTACGACTCTGTTAAAATAGACGTAGACAACATTATCAAACCCATCCAAGATGCTCTCATTGGGCTAGCATATATGGATGATGACCAAATTACTGATGTGATAGCGAGGAAACGAAATCTTTATGAGAATTTTATTACAGACAATATCACTTCGACTTTGATTGAGGGCTTCGCCCGCAACAATGAATTCTTGTATATCGTTATCACAAATGCTCCCGATCATGAGGTATTGGTTTAATGATTGTTTCTACAGTTGTAAATCCTGAAAAAGAAAGACTTGTAAAAATAGCTGCTGAGTATAGCAAAAAAGGCTATGAGGTAACGATCGAGCCACAGAAGCAAGATCTCCCGTCTTTTTTGCAATCATATCAACCAGCAATCATTGCTAGACAGGGTAATCATAATATTATTGTGGAGATCGTTTCTCGCCATTCTCCACAATTTCAGCAATAT
The DNA here is from genome assembly GCA_043755495.1 of Synechococcales cyanobacterium. Taxonomy (GTDB): domain Bacteria; phylum Cyanobacteriota; class Cyanobacteriia; order Cyanobacteriales; family Chamaesiphonaceae; genus JAAFHZ01. The sequence continues at coordinate 5,582 of JAYUSV010000152.1, read as the reverse complement.
TTACCGTCATTGACTAGAGAGATTGAACAACATAGTGATTGGCAGTTAGATTTGGTGATGACTAAATCTGAAGAATCATCAGATTCCTTCTATAGATCAGAATCTTTGTCTCTATTGGAAATCCAACGTCGGTTACAAATTACCAAAGGAATGGTTGCCCAACCTCTAGAATCTGTCCTGATCTATGTTTGGTCTTTAGGGGAAGCTGCTCTAAGATTGTTGGCTCAGCAAGAAAACATAGTTTTGAAAAATAATGCACCGATCAACTTGGTGAATCAACTAGTTGTGGAGGGTGCAATTTCTCGCGCAGAGTATCAATGCTTAATTGATTCTTTACCATTGCGGAATGCTGCGGTTCACGGGTTTCAAATAAATAATTTAACCTGGGAGCCGATCGAACAATTAATAGTCACCATTGAACAACTATTAGCATATTTGACCTCGCCAGCATATCCAAATTTAGGTTGACGATACTTGAAAAACCATGAGGTGGGAGGGTCTTGCCCCAGGCACCACCCCCCCACACCCCCTGCGTAAGGGTTGATCTTGCTGAGTTGCCGCGTTGTCTTTACTTCTAAAACTGAGTAGAGTTGATCTCCGCAACTGCGCGACAACGCTGATTGGTGCTTGTGAATTCGTAAATCGACTAGCCCTGAATATTTGCCAACTGTGAAGTCAAAAACCGATCCATCCAGCTTTCGAAATAAGCCAGGTTTTTTGCTTGCTCTTGAGGATCTGTGGTCTTTAAATCATGGGGAGCTAAGCCCAAAATCGTAGCACTGGTTACGCAGTACATCGACTTTTGGAAACTCTGACAAATTTTTACCAGCAAATCATTTTCTTGTCGCTTCGTGTTTTGATACATCTCATGCAAATAATCTGGCAAATAATGGCGCATATCTTGCATCAACAATGTGGGAGGAATCCCGGAACCCCCGATCGGCAGCGGGTCGGCGTACAAAGCGCCGTAGGTGAAAGCACTTTGCTCCACCGGGATTTCTCCGGCCTGAGCATTATAAGAAACCGTCCCTAAAAACGGTGTGCCCCGAAAGAAGACTGCTTCTACATAAGGCACAGCCACATCCATCAAAAAAGTCAGATTAGCCGATCGAGGCAAAATATCATAGCTGCGACCAGCAATCTGCACCGCATAAATTATCGGATTACCCGCCGCTGCCACTAATCCAGCCTTGATAAAATCAACCACATCTGGAATAGTCGTTACCTTACCTTGATCATAAGCTTTACCCAAATTCAAAAATAGCGCATACATCACCTGCCAAAATTGGCCAAGAGCATTGTAATAGACCGATTGGCGAATTTGCTCTGGCAAAAACTCTGGAAAAAACCGATGTAGTAGTTGGATGATCGGCTTACCTTTGATCTTGGCTTGAATTGCTAGCTCAATTGACTCCCGAAACTCTGGAGACTCTACATATTCCTCTAACCTGCCGCCGCCATGCCACAGCATTACTTTCATGCAGTATTCAGCGTATTCAAAATTAATCCGATCATGCGCTAAATGCTTGAATAGCTGGCCGATAGATACTCCATTATTGAAATATTTAAAGAACGGAAAAACCGTCAGAAATTCTTGATCGGCAATATGCTGAAGATTTTCTTGATATGCTTCCAAGACATAACCATAGCTTTCTAGGATGCCTACGACTTCTTTTACATTGTCAGGATTATCCGGCAAAAAGCTTTGACCACCATAAAATCGATCGATATAAGCCGCTAAAGGATGGCGTGAAGTAGTAAAAGTCATGGCTGAAGAGTAGGAGTAGTAGTAGTGGCAACGGTAACAACAATAGCCGGAGGTTGAAGCGTAGCTAAAATAGTTGGCTCACTCCAACGGGTAATCCAACCAGGGACAAAGCCGAACAAAATAATTGCCCCGGTTAAAATCATTGCGGGATAACGTTCACGCCAAGTTACTGATTCTAGGTCTTGAACTTGGGGTGACAGGCGACCAAAAAAGGCTTTGTTGATTAGCAATAGATAATAAACTGCCGTCAAACCAGTGCCAATCATACAGAGCAAAGTTGGGATTGGAAATACCGGGAAAGTACTGCGGAAAATTAAAAACTCTGCTACAAACCCGACCATCCCCGGAATTCCGGCACTGGCCATTACTCCCAATATCATCAAGCTACCAATCACCGGCATTCCACGCTCAGGATTGAGTAAACCTTCTAACACGGTGATATCACGGGTGCCAGCTTTTTTATATACTACGCCCACCGAGAGAAACAGCGCCGCAGAAATCAAACCATGGCTGACCATTTGGATCATCGCAGCCGAGAAACTCAATGGAGTGTTGGCCGCTGCGGCTAACAAGATATAACCCATATGACTAACAGAGCTATAAGCCACCATTTTTTTCATGTCTTTTTGGGCGATCGCCATCAATGCCCCATACAGCACACTGATAATCGCCCAAATCGCCAACCAAGGAGCTGCCACTTGCCAAGCATCAGGAAACAGACCAACACAAAAGCGCAAAATTCCGTAAGTGGCAAGTTTCAATAACACCCCTGCTAGTAGCACCGAAATCGGAGTCGAAGCCTCGACGTGAGCATCGGGCAACCATGTATGGAAAGGAAACAATGGCATTTTGATGCCAAATCCTAACAACAGCGCCCCCAACAACAAAAACTGCTGACTCAAAGGTAAAGCGTGAGCCAATGTGGGATTGTAGGTAAAACTATTGCTGCCGCCGAACCAGGCTAATCCTAAGAAAGCCGCTAAAATCAATGCTCCAGACAAAGCTGTGTAAATCAAAAACTTGGTGGCGGCGTAAGCGCGCTTCTGGCCACCCCAAATTGCAATCAACAGATATAAAGGAATTAGCTCTAGTTCGTAAGAAATAAAGAATAACAATAAATCTTGTGCCAAAAAGACCCCAGTCACTGCCGCATTCAATAGCAGAATGAGACTGTAGTAAAGACGTGGCCGATCGACCTTTTCATCGCTGCTGTAAATGGCCACCCAAGTCAACAGACTATTTAAGACTACCAAGGGTAAAGACAAACCATCGATGCCCAGTTTGTAAGACAAACCCAAAGAATCAATCCAGGTAAAGTCCTCCACAAACTGCATTCCTGGTTCACCCAAATTGAACTTGGTTAACAGCAATACTGTCCAGCCAATCACCGCTAAGGCGATCGCCGAAGCGATAGATCTGGTTTGCCCCGGCCACCAAGCAGCCAACGCTGCACCGATCACCGGAATTACTAATAAAACACTAAGCATAATCACCACACGAAATCGTTACTAATAAAATCAGATTTAATTACCAGAACAGCCAAACCACCATCAAGCCCAGTGCGCCCGCGCCCACAGTAATCGTGAAAAAATAGCTCTGAACTTGTCCAGATGTGCCATATTTCAAGCCTTCACTACCAAAAATAGTAGCCACACCTACTGAGTTGACGAAGCCTTCAATCACATATCGATCGATCCAAGCTATAAGTTGAGAAAACTGGTAAACGAGCCAAATGATGGTTTTATTGTAGAAATTTTCTGTGTAAAAATCATGAATTAGCAGCTCTTGCACCTTGGGGATAGGAAACTTAATGGGTTGTCGATCGGGGTTGAAGTACAACAAGCCACCAGTCACGAAGCCTACTAGACTCGATAAACTAATCGAACTAATTTGCAGCAGAGTCAAATTATCTAAATCTGGCAACAGAGCTAATCTAGACATCACGATCGGAGTCATTAAAGTGAAGATGGTCAAAAACACCATCGGCAAGGCCAAAGGCCAAGGTACTTCTGGTGCTCTTCGGGTCTTTGGCTGAGTTTTACCCAAAAATACCAAACCGTACACCCGAGTCAAATTAAAAGCCGTTAGGCCATTGACCAATAGCAACACCCCGATTAGCCAGGGATAATCTACTCTAAAAGCATCAACGCCTTCTTGGAATGCCCAAAAGCCCCCCAAAGGAAATACTCCAGTCATCGCCAACGTGCCTACGATGTAAGCGATTGTAGTGGCTGGCATACTCTTGCCTAAGCCACCGTATTCCGTCACATTTTGATTGTTGGTGGTCAAAATCACGCAGCCGACGCTCATAAAAATCAACGCTTTGGCGATCGCGTGGGCAAACAACAAGAAAAAAGCAAAGCTGATCCACTTTGCTCCGATCGAGATAAACACCAATCCCAAGTAAGCACTGGTGGAATAGGAAATAGTGCGCTTGATATCTATTTGGGCGATCGAAACCAGAGTCGCTCCAATTGCTGTGACTGTCCCAATCACAATCAAGGTATCGGTAACAAAAGGTGACAGATACAAAATAGGGTGAACTTTGATCAAAATATAAGCTCCCCCAGTTACTACCACCGAGTTACGCAGAATTGAAGCGGGATTTGGCCCTTCCATCGCTTCATCCAGCCAGAGGTGTAAAGGGAATTGCGCGCACTTGCCGATCGGGCCAGCAATCAAGGCCAAACCAATCAAAGTTTTAGTCAGCATCGAAATATGAGTGGTTTCACACCAGTCATACAAATCCTCATAATCTAGACTGCCTGCCATACTCGATAAAGCAATCACCCCAGCAAACAAAATAATGTCGCCAGCTCGCTTGGTCAAAAAGGCATCTCTAGCTGCTTTTACGACTAATGGCTGAGCATACCAAAAACCTACTAATAAATAAGTACAAAGAGTCAGCAACTCAAGTAGGCCATAACTGACTAATAACGAATTACTAATGGCTAATGCGCTCATTGCTCCTTCAAAGAAGCCCACTAAAGCAAAAAACCTGGCTAATGCCCAGTCTTTTTCCATATAGCCCAGAGCGAACAGTTGAGCCAACAAACTCAAACCCGTCACTGATTCCATCGCTCCGACACTGACCGAAGATAGTTCAAAAGTTAAATTCAGATCTAGACCAGCCACTGTTAGCCAGTTAAAAACCAAATGGTAGGGAGTATGGTTCCAGACTTGGCGAAACAGCAAGCTGCCATGAATAAAGGCCAGCACTGTCATTAAAATATTCAAATAGGCTGCTGGTCTTGGCCCTGTCCGCCGCACCAATCTAGTCACCCAGGGAATAGTTAAGACAGCCCCAACTAAGCCATAGCAAGGTATCCACCAACCAGTGTTTATTAGCAGATGCTCCATAAATTGTGCCTAACTAATATATTTAAGTGTCAAAAATAAGTTTTTAAGGCCAACACGAAACAGCTCAGATAGGAGCTGAACGCAGTAAGCCTAATTGTTTTAAGGTTCTTAATAGTGTTTCACATTTCTTCAACTATCTCAAGCTAATTTAAAGATTTCTCCGGCAAAGACGACTTCTAGCCCAAAACAACCAAATTTTATTGCTGTGTGTACCTTTGATGTGTCTATGCCGATATATTTGATTTAGCATAGAGTAAAGGCTATGATTGCGGCATTTTTGCTGGGAACCAAACAGTCAAAGGCCATCAGCAGTTATTAGCCCAACTTATAGGCGAAATCAAAAAGAATAATTGTTTATTATATTGCCAAATTGAACACCTAAACTGTATTGTTGATCGTGGCGCTCGTGCAATTTTAGGCTTTACTAATTTTCCGAAAATGTCTAGCTTTTGCT
>JAYUSV010000151.1:0-2382 GCA_043755495.1 Synechococcales cyanobacterium | reverse complement strand
CTCCGTAACAAAGATAAAGATCCTTGGTGGGCGTGGAATCGTGCTTTAGAATGGGTGGGAAGTTTTTAGGAAGTTCTTATGGGTATTGGCGAACAGTTTAATAAACTTACTGGCAAGACGCGCTATGTGGTTGCCAGAATATTTATACATCTCTGTGGCGAAGAGGTGACTCCAGTGTTGGGGGTCTTGAATCAAGCTGGTCGTCAGACCCTCGAAGCCGATGGGGATGTGACCATTGCTGGCGAATGTTTGGCTGAAGTTTGTCAAAATCTGCTGCAATACGAGCATTCTTGGCGATCGGCTGCAAATGAAGGGGAAGTAATGTGGAATGAAGGTGATGCGGGCGGCTTTGTCAACGAGCTGTTTACTGATTCTGCTCAGCGTTATTTGAGTGAACCAGATCCTACTGCTAAAACTAACCCCGAATTGACCTTGGCTCCTACTCCAAACTTGGTGGTCATGATCACCGTTGCTTTTACCGGTGAAGATGATTCGATCGAAAACGACCTTTCCCAAGTTGCTCCTTTACGGGTTGCCCTAAAAAGCATTATTAACTTACACTACCAGAACCGTCTGGAAGCAGTGCAAGTTCATTTCTCCCCGGCACAACTTGGCGACCAGCTCTCCGATGACCAAGTACTGCAAAACTTTCCTGAGCTGTTGCCCCTCTAAGGCATGACTAAAACCATAATTTTTGATTTTGATGGCACGTTAGCCGATTCGATGCAAACTTTGGTAGAAATCACCAATGAACTAGCAGTAGAGTTCGGCTATCGCCCGATCACCCCCCAACAAGTTGATGAATGGCAAAAGCTTAGTTCTCGGCAGATTATCAAAATGTCGGGAATCTCGCTCTGGCAAATCCCTTTCTTGATGCGCCGCTTGCGACTGGCTTTTCGCCAAAAGGCCGATGGAGTAAGATTATTTCCAGAGATTGTGCCGATGCTGCACTCGTTGAAGCTCTCTGGTTATAAAATTGGCATTGTCAGCTCTAACTCGGTAGAAAATATTTTGGCGGTGTTACGCAAGCATCATGTGGAGCATTTATTTAGCTTTATTGATTCGGCTTCGGTGTTTGGGAAAGGCCGAGCGATCCGCGCCAGTTTGCGAGCCAATTATATTCGCCGAGATGAGGCTGTCTATGTAGGCGATGAAATCCGTGATATCAATGCCGCCAGAAAAGGTAAGGTTCGTTCGATCGCCGTGACTTGGGGCTTTAACCATGCCGATACGCTCATTACTCATCAACCAGATTATTTGATCAACAAGCCCCAAGAAATTTTGCAGCTTTTGGCGAGCTAGTTAAAAAATCGCTCTTGCAGTTCGGGGGTAGGCACCATACAAATTTCGCGGCGGCCAAAAAGCAAAAATCGCTGACGGGCAAATTCGCTGTACGCCCAGTCTCGTAGTGGCTGAGGCATATTTTTAAAGGCAGCTAAGTGCTGCCAACCGCCTTCGAGTTTGCTCAAGACGTTTAGGACAGCATCGCTTTTGGTGAAAACTCGATCGCCATCTACCAGCATCAAGGTTTGGATATCGATCGGGTCTAAGCCATGCTGTCGATAAAGCTGTTGACCAAGTTCAGATTGGATGGCGGCGAATTTAAATATTTTTTGTCGATCGACTTCAATCACCATCTGCACCGCTCCGTTACAGAAATTGCAAACGCCATCAAATAAAATGAGATTTTGATACATGAAAATAAACCAGGAGTTTCATAGAAGCCTTGTTAAGCAGCCAATTTTTGATAGACGGTGCGCAGTTTAGCCAAAATGGTTTGGCCTACCGATAAGTTAGCGGGCTGCTGCTGAGGATCGAGCTGTTGATAATTCATTAATAGCTGTGCTTCGGCAGTGGCTACATCGTTATCACTATAAATGATGCTGCTCAAAGCTTCTAATAACTGCTGGTAGTTTGCTTCACTGGGATGATCCCCCAAATAATCATGAATCCATTGCTGGCAATCGGTCAGTTGGACTACCTGATCGCCCATATGGTTCAGGAGATCACTAATTACTGGATCTTCAGCCAAGCCTTTTTCTTGAGCGATTTGTAATATTAAGCTGCGTTCAGTGTCCTGAACTTGGCCATCGATCCAAGCTACGCCAATTAAAATCTTGAGCAGTTTGTGTGCATTAGTCATAGTGTCAATAGGGAATATGATGCTTTTTAGTCTCTCATTAAATTTGGCTACCCTAGCCCAAAAGTCATAATTCTTTGAGATGCTGTGGGTTCGGGAAAGCTAATAAATTCCAGGAATCAGTTTCTTTACGGTTGAACAATAGTTAGGGACATGCGTATAAATATGCTCCCATCTGTTCTAAACTAGTAATAGCACTGCTTTGTCAGCGCCCTCTACCAAGTTTTGAAATAGACACCCTT
>JAYUSV010000150.1:0-6917 GCA_043755495.1 Synechococcales cyanobacterium | reverse complement strand
ATCGGAAAATGGCCGTTCACCGGTGGTTCCTCCAGACATAGAGCTTGCTCCTAATATTTATTATTAAAATCTGATACTTAAGTTTACACGAAAATTCCGATCGAAGACATACATATATTGCGACTATTGCACATCGGTCACAGCGGCGGTAATTACCGAGAGCACCGCAAGGCTGGGCGCTAGGCGCTGCTGTAGTTTGCGCAACGGATATTGACCCCCGCAAAGGAGTAATCGATCGCCTACTTCTAGTTTGGTGTTTAGCTCAACTTCGCTGGTTAACTTGCCATCTCGTCGCAGTGCCCGCAGAGTTACCCCATATTGCCGCGAAAAATCTAGATCTTGTAGAGATTCGCCTACGGCCAAGCTATCAGGGGGAATCACTAACCATTGGCAAGGAGTAGTGGTTACTGGTAGCGCAATCTCACCGCGAATAAGCTGCTCGAAAGCCACTTTTTCTTCGGGAGAGCCAACCACTAAACAGCGATCGCCATCTAACAAAAAGGCGCGGCCATCGGGATAGGTGATTTCTTCGCCGCATTCTCGCTCGATCGATAAAATTGTCACCCCAGTTAAAGGGCGAATTTTGGCTTCTTCGATCGACATGCCCCCCAATGGCGAAATCGCTGGAATGTTGTACCACTTAGTATTCATCCCTACCATCGCTGCTGCTAGATCCAGCTTGTCAGTGCGGGTGGTGGAACGCAGTTCTAAATAGTGAGAATCCCGAATCTGAGAAATTTCTTTGCGGACTGCACTTTCTTTAAGTCCTAATCGATTCAGTAAATGGCTGGCCATTTCTAGACTGGCCTCAAACTCTGGTTGCACTACTTCTTTGCCACCGAGCTGGTAGAGCATTTCAATATCTTGAAACTGGTTAGCACGCACCACCACATCTAAATCTGGTGCAATTTCTAAAGCGCGCTTCAGACAAAGCCTGGTGCTCATGGCATCGGGCAGATTGATCACCATGGTTTTAGCTTGGGTCAAGTTTGCTTTAGCCAACACATGCAGACTGGCAGCGTTACCGTAGACATAAGAAACACCCAAATCTCGAATTTTTTGAATCGCTGCTTCCGATTGCTCGATTACGATCAATTGCGCGCCGTGGGGTTGCATCAAACGCAGCAAGTTTTGGCCGGTACGACCATAGCCACAGATCACCACATGACCACTGATCGTTTCTTCTACGGCTGATTCTAGCGGTAATTCTGCTGGCTCCAATAAAGCCCGCATGGGAGCGAAGCTTTCTAGCCAGTTAAATAGCTTGGGAGTGAGCTGCAACACAAAAGGTGTGACGACCAGCGTTACTGCCGTAGTTCCTAACAGTAATAGATATACCGGGCGAGAAACGAAACCTAGACTTTGGCCTTCGCTGGCCAATACAAACGAAAATTCCCCAATCTGTGCCAGTCCTAGACCCACAGTAATAGCGGTTTTTAACGGATAACCAAAAAGGCGCACTAAAGGAGTGATAATCGACCATTTGCCAATCAGCACCAAACAGACTAACCCCAAAATTAGCTGCCAGTTTTGCCACAGAAACAGCGGGTCGATTAACATCCCGATCGAAGCAAAAAACAGCGCTGCAAACACATCTCGAATTGGTTCTACATAAGTCAAGGTCTGGTCGGCGTACTCTACTTCCGAGACCATTAAACCAGCCACAAAGGCTCCCATTTCGATCGAGAGACCCAACTGTTCGGTCAACAAAGCAATACTCAGACAAAGAGTAACCACCCCAAGTAAAAATAATTCACGGCTTTCGGTCTTGGCCAGTAATCGCAAAAACCTAGGAACTACCCAGATACCAACGGCGATCGCCCCACCGGCAAACACCGCAATCTTAATGCCTGCCTGCAACAATGCCGCCCCAATTTCTGCCGGGGGCTGATCCAACGCTGGCAAAATAGCCAACATTAAACCCAAGGCTAAATCTTGCACCACCAAGATTCCTAGCATCACCTGGCCATGCTGAGTCTCAGTCTCGTTGGCTTCCATCAGGCACTTCAGCACTACCGCTGTAGAAGACAAGGAAAGAATTGCCCCCAAAAATATCCCTTGCTGGGGCGTTGTCACCCAGCCCACCATGACAGAAATAACTGCTGTGACCAAAATGGTCAGCAAAATCTGTAAGCCCCCACCGCCTAGGCTAATATTCTGGACTTTCTTTAGTTCTCCAAAGGAAAACTCTACCCCCAGAGCAAACAGCAAAAATGCTGCCCCAAACTGCGCCAGGGTTTCTACTTGAATCAACTCTTTAATTAGCCCCAAACCGGCTGGCCCGACGACCATGCCGCCGATGATATAGCCCAACAGGGCAGGTTGACGACAGAGACCAGCAAACACACCGCCAGCGGCAGCGGCGGCCAGCACTGAGAACAGGTCAACGATTAGCCGAAAATCTTCTTGCACTATCTAGGTTTATGAGAAGGATTATTAAAAATGCTTAACCTTCAGGATAGCGAGTTTTCTAGTTTCTGTCTGGGCTGGTGATAATTTTTAATCTGGCTAAAGGATTTTGGCCAATGTGTTCAAAACTATAAAAATTACTCGAACGCTTCCTCATTAATTGCTTCGGTCTTCATATTGCCATCGATTACTTTATACAAGGTCATGGTTATGTTGCTGTAATTGATGCTGCCATCCTGTTCTTTGGTTTCTGTGAGCGGAAACTCCTCACCTGGTGAAGAAGGTAGAGAAGGCAGACTGGAAATACCGGTGCCGCTCAAGGGAGACTTTACTGGTGGATTGTTTAAGGGCGGCTCCACTTCAGCCAATGGTTCAGCCGGGGGAGTTGATGAATCGCAGCCAGCGATCGACAAAGCGCCAAAACCCAATAAGCCAAACAACAATAACCCTGTGAGGTAAGTATTACTGTACCCGATGCTCTGGGTTCCATTATTATTGACAATACGTGACATGTTTGTACTCCTTAGTTCTAAGTATCAATTGGGTCGTAAATCAATAATTATGCAGGAAATCTGATGCAAACACTTTTATTTTTCTTACTTGCTGCTTTAGGCGAAATTTCTGGATGCTACTGCTTTTGGGTCTGGAGCAGACTAGGGAAAAGTATATTCTGGACTCTACCAGGCATCTTGGCTCTTATTATTTTTGCTTATGCTCTGACTAAGATAAGTGCTTCAAATGCTGGCCGGATCTATTTTGACATTGACATTTCTATGAAGAAAAATCAGATTTCCAAATATAAACAGCGCGTTTTGCCAAATATTCTTGTCGTCTAGATAACGTACTTTGAGTCCATTCTTCAGCCATAATTTCTTTGGTTAATTTAAACCCACTTTTTTCGTAAGCATCTTTTTTAATTGAATATAACTCATTACCAATCTGACGATTAATCTTGGGTTCTAAAGGTGTCAAATTTCCAATTCGATATACCATATCTTCTATTTGAGAATCAGTAAGATTTTTTCTCCAAGCAAGATTTGGTGATTCAGGGAGAATATGCTCAATGGTAAAACTATCTTCATTAATATCCATATTTGATGCATCTAACTCTAGCTTCCAGAGAATATAACGCACCATTTTCTTTTTTTGACCTTTGGTCGAAATAGCAAGAAAAGAAAAATCTTGTGAGAATTTTTCATCCGAGACGTACACAGTACGTAAACAGTCAAAAACTTGTTGGGGCTTAGTGATTTCGCCATTTCCAATTGCAATTGCTACCTTGCTATAAAGTGTCTCCAATTCACTTGGATTAAGACTGCTTACAATGGTATATCTGAATGCAATAATACATACCAGTTTCAGCAAGCGAGTAAAATCTTCTGGACGAAATTTATAGTAAGCAGCAAATAAGGCTGGATAAGCCTGTTTCACTCGAAACAACTCCAGCTCTTGAATAAAAGGCTTGTTGTTTGGAATATCTCGCCAAAATTCATCGTTGGAATTATCGAGAGCAATAAAAAGACTGCTGTATTTCTCTAATTGATCAAGTAAATCGAATGCTTGTTCACGGTTCTTGACTGACTCACGTATTATTTTAAATAATCTTTCTCGTCGAACCCTTGCCTGCTTAAAACTTAGATAGTAACGAAGGAAATTTGGGAATTTTTCCATCTGAACAGTACTAGTAATTCTTCGCCATTGTCTTTGAGCTTCTTGTAAATCATCTGGCCCTTGAAAGAGTGAAAACAAGTAATTTTTCAATAGATCTGTAGAACTTAGCTCTATACCTCTAGCATTTAGTGTCTCGAATACTGTATAAGCATTCAGTTCATCTTCAACATTAATCTGAATAAAAAGTAATCTTTGCGCAATAATATTTGTCAGGAACTCAGTTAGTTCCTCACCATTTTGAAACATTCCTTGTGACTGGAGTTCTTTTAAATGATTCGAAAAATATTGGAAAGCTTGCCACAATAATTGATTGGATTTTGGTAAAGAGCGAAAACTAATTGGATCTTTTAGATTAATTAAATTGCTTTGGTAAAAATCATTATTGTTTTCATTAAGAAGAATCTTGCTAGAATACCGAAGAGAGCGTGGATCTCTATCACTTAGAAAAGTGCGTCTGAGAATTTCTTGACGTTCTTGATTAGCTTCTTTTTCATTTACTATTCCGTTAATTTTTTCAATAATTGCAATAGTAATAATACTGAGCGTCGCCAGTCGCTGTTGTCCGTCAATAATGGTAAATTCCTTATCTGAAGAACTCGATTTCTGCAAAACAAGTGCTCCCATATAATGGCTAGAATCAGGATTACTAATCAGGATTAAAATGTCTTGCCAAAGATCTTCCCAATTCTCTTCATCCCAAGAGTAGTCGCGTTGAAAAATTGGGACTCTATAAATTTTTCCGTTACCAATTAATTCACCAAAGCCGGTGGTTCGAGTATCAAGTAGATTAATTTTAGCCATCATTACTCATTGATATCGATAATTTTTACAGCAAGTCTACCAAATAAACATCTTTTTCTAGTAAACAGGCGTGTCCGCTACTGGGTAGCAACGTAGTTTTAGACTTGGGTAAAAGACGCTGTAAGATTTTTACCTCCAATAGTGATGGTAGCAGTCGATCGAGTTCCCCCGCAATCAGCAGCACCGGAATATCGATAATATCAGGGACGATCGAATGCACCTGAAACCGTCGCAGCAAGTTCAACCGCCAAGCTGCTGCCTGGGGGTTAACCGAAAGCATGGCATCGACCAAATTCTGGCGCTCAGTGGCCGCTACTCGATCGGTCGCAATCAAAAAATTCACCAAAATCTTGGCCGACGTGGGATACAGCGCATCTGGTAACAGCCCTGACAACGCACTACTCCAAGCTAACCAGGGCAATCGCATGAATGAAGAAGCTGGGTTAATTAATACCAGTTTAGCCACGTTTTCTGCTGATCGGCCAGCCACCTGCATTGCCAAACAAGCCCCAAAAGATTCACCACATAAATAGAGTTCTTGTCCGGCGGTGATTTCTTGATCAATTAGAGTCAGGGATCGATCAACCAACCCAGCCCAATCAGTGCGGTCATTACCGTCGATCGTCATACAGCGAATATCAAACTTCTGCGCCAAGCCATCGATCTGTTTGTGCAATAACTTACCGGTGCCATCCATCCCCGGAAAAAAGATAAACAATGGTAAGTGTGGCTGGGCAGGACGCGGTTGCCAAAAGCTGAGAGAAGGCATAGTTTAAGCTGCAAGCAGTTCAGATACTTGTGATGATAAAGTTGCGGTCAGGTCTCTTACTACTGTAGCGGCTTGGCGGCCATGGTATTGCTGACGATATGGTGCGATCTCCAACGGTTGTCCAATGCGGATCGAGACTTCTTGATACAACACCGCCGGATGCCAACCATCTTGCTTAAACAGTGGTTCTAGAGGATCTATTTGATGCAAGAGGCTCAGAGGTACTGCTGGCCATTGTCTTTCGGAGTGAGAAGAAATCGCTACCGGCAGAATCTGCAGATTGGCAGCTTGGGCTTGCAGGGCTAGGTGGGCGAAACCCCGATAAAAGGTGCGTAACCCAGTGGGAGCTGGGGTATCGATCATCGGGGCTGCGCCTTCTGGGAAAATGCCGATGGTTTTGCCTCGATCAAGTAAGTCAGTAGAATGCTGGAGCAGCTCAGGATACCAGTCATTATTGTTAAGTGGAAAGCCGCCACAGGTTTGTAAGACTTCTCGCAAAACAGGGACATTACCCATATATCGATGGCATACGAAATTGATGGGGGTGTTTAAAAAGCTGGTGAGTAAAAAGGGATCAAGGAAGCTGCGGTGGTTGCAAACTATTAGCAGGGGACCGTGCTGAGGCAGGCGTTCGGGGTTTTGCACTGTGACGCTCATGCCCAACCAGCCCAAGATATCTTGGGCGATAGCGGTGGCGTAGCTATCGAAGGGGGCAATCGATTCGAGTAAGTTCATGGGCTACCTGAAAAGCAGTGTGAGGTAAGGACAAAGCTGATAACACATGTAGAGATTTTGCTTCAGGCTTTGATCTGGACGACCAAAGAAATATTTAATATTTTCTTTATATTTCCTATTCTAGCTTGGTTTCTTTTGATCGGGAGCAATAAGTGAATTTTTGAGGTAAAACTGCCACAAGAGAAGGCTGGGGCGAGAGTCCTTCAATATGCCTGCTATGGAGTTTGTACCCGCTATGAAATCAGCGAAAGCTTTAAACTTTACAGTCCAAAGCTTTCGCTGATTTCTAACACCTTAGAAATTCACAATTAGAAAACCGAGAAGCTACTACTGTTTAGCGCCGGTCTGCTATTGAGAAGAGCAATCTGAACCTGAGCGGCAGATCCATTCCCATCAATATCAAAGAACAAGGAGCCAGAAGCATTGTTGTAAATAAAGCGCTGAGCGGCAGTGGTTGCCGCAGCCCCGGTGGTAAACCTAGCAGCAGCTAGTGCCCCAGCAGCACCCACCACTCCAGTACCACCAAAGCCAG
>JAYUSV010000149.1:0-2385 GCA_043755495.1 Synechococcales cyanobacterium | reverse complement strand
CGCCTTAGCAGTGATCCCATACCTTCTGCTTGAGATAGATCAAGATCAATAGTGTTGCCTCCATGACCGGCTGGCAATGTTTTTTGATCATGACCAAGAATCGAGGCTGAGCACTGGTATGATTTATTTTGCTGAGAAAATATTTTAGAAAACTTCTATGAACGCCATCGATGACAAGAGCATAGTCAAAGAATACTTTAACGGCACCGGCTTCGATCGATGGAAGCGCATCTATGGTGATGGCGAAGTAAACCGAGTACAGCTCGGCATTCGTACCGGCCATCAAAAGACCGTAGATACCTTGCTGGGCTGGTTCAAAGAAGATGGCAAGATTGATGGTCTGACTGTCTGTGATGCTGGCTGTGGGGTAGGCAGCCTGAGTATTCCCCTGGCTGAAATGGGTGCAGTGGTGAATGCCAGTGATATTTCCGAAATGATGGTGGGTGAAGGCAAAGAGCGGGCAACAAAGCTGTTTGGCAACAATAACAATCCTACTTTTACTACCAGTGACTTAGAAAGCCTCAGCGGCAAATACGACACCGTGGTTTGCTTAGATGTGTTGATTCATTATCCCGAAGAAAAAGCTGGGGAAATGATTAAACATTTGGTCTCGATGGCCGATCGAAGATTCGTAGTCAGTTTTGCTCCCCACACCACTTTGCTCTGCGCGCTGAAAAAAATCGGTGAGTTTTTCCCTGGCCCTAGCAAAGCTACTCGCGCCTACTTACACCGGGAGGCAGCAGTAATTGAAGCCATCGAAGCACAGGGCTTTGAAATTAAACGTCGCGCCCTAAATACGGGTAACTTCTACTTCTCTAAAATGATCGAAGCTGTTAAAAAGGATGCCTAAAATGATTTACTCTACTCTGAAATTTTTGGCAAGGACTCTATGTGTATTTGCTGCTTGTCTTACCCTGTTTGCCACTCCGGCTTTTGCGGCCATGGACGACGATCGATTTGATGGCAACATTTATGTGCTATATGCTGGTAATGGTTCGATCGTGCCACCCCGCATTAACTTAGCCGATTCATTAAAAGACAAAAAACCGGCGATGGTGGTGTTTTATTTAGATGACAGTAAAGATTGCAAGCGCTTTGCCGGGATTGTTTCTCAGGCGCAGTCTTTCTATGGGCGAGCTGCGAACCTAATTCCGGTTTCGGTAGATAGTTTGAACGCTGCCAAGTATGAAAAAAATGAAGCGGGCTACTATTACAGCGGCAAAGTGCCGCAAACAGTAATTTTTGATAGCAATGGCAAAATTGCATTCAATGAAAGTGGCAATAGTAGTTTTGAGTCGATCGATATCGCTTTCCGCAAAGTCTTTAATCGCCCCGATCGACCTGCTGGCAAAAAGCTAGAACAACGCAGCTTAAATGAATTCAACAGTGAATTGATTAATTAGATTCGTTGATGAAAACTAGTTTACATTGATTGATCAGAATAGTTTTAAATAACCACAACCATCTCTTGTAGCCTTTACCATTAGTGATCGGTAGTCTAAAAATATACTCCTCAGGACTGTTTATCAATTTGTTCTTACGCTTAGATGCTTCACTCGAAGGTAAAATAGCACTATTTCAGTTTCCATTTGACGATCTCTCAGATCACAAAGTTAGGCTAGCATATTGTCTAACTGATTCGATCGGTGATTACAAGCATATAAATATTAGCTCGAATAGGAGGGTGGGAGAACGTTTGAATAGTTGGTAGAATATTGCATCCTGTTTCATGATGCCAAAAATCTCTGTGTGAAATTCAGTTTATAATTTAGATAGCCCGTCGACTATATTACTTAAATCTATGACCAGTAGTGAAATCAGTTACATTGAAGCCCAGGGTAACTTAGGTACTCTGCTTGATCGTGTTGCAGACAATAAAGATATTATCATTGTCAGACGAGATGGCAAGGAGCAAAACGTTGCTTTGATTGCCGAAGAAGATCTTAGTAGTCTTTTTGAAACCGTTTATCTGCTGAGATCTCCAGCAAATGCTGCTAGGTTACACGGGGCGATCGAGCGGGCCAAACAAAGGGATCTGGCTGGTTACTCTAATACAGCAATCAACGATCCAGATCGATATCAAACTTGTGCGAGGAGTTAGGCATTGTCCGCGAAAAAGAAGGATAAAAAAGTATTCGGCTCTGAAACAGAAGTAGTTATCATCCAGAGAAGGATTATTTTTGACGAAGCATTTCGGGAAAGCAAAGCCAAAAGCTCCGATCGAGACAAACCGGGCAATTATTAACGCTTTGATCGCCGCCTTGCGCTCTTGCTCAATGCCTTCAACTTTGCTTTCCCGAAATGCTCTGGGTTCTTTTAGTTCAATTCCTAACATGGTGAGTACCTCGTCTCTGGTAAGTTCAGCAAATTTGTAAACTATGGCCG
>JAYUSV010000148.1:0-2388 GCA_043755495.1 Synechococcales cyanobacterium | reverse complement strand
GCCTTGGTGCCACCAGCGAAAAAGTTGAGGATGATGAAATAGTCGATGTAAGAAATAAAAGTAGGTATCTTGCAGGATGATCATAGTGACGTAGCTAGCACCCAGATACCAGAGAGGATATTGGTTAACATCGTTGTACAAGCGGGTAGCACCTGATTGATAAGCTGTGAGTACTGTGGCGGCACTGAGGGCAAATATGGCCGAAGAGATCACCGAGAGCTGGATATCTCGCTGAATTGATGACCAGAGTGGCTGATTTTCGGAAGAATCTTTTAAAGCTTCTGAATTGAGGTGATTACTAGCAGTAGATAAGCCAATGGTGCCATATAAAAACCAATGAGTTGCTCCCGCCAAAATAAGATATCTGGCTAAGATAATACTAAAGAAGGCCAATCCATAAAATGTGAATGAGTAATTGGTCAATTCGGCCTTCCCTGGTACAAAATATAGTGGTTTATTTGAAATCTAGAGCGCCGATTTTCCGGCGGTGGGCGCTCGGAGTTCTTCAATCGAGAGATTTGGAGTTTCTGTATAAACAGAATCTAGCAGCAGATCTAGAATGCCAGCCGATCGAGCACTGTCAATAGCTTTGTGGGTAATTAGTTCACCCACATTCAAAATCACTTCGTCATTGAGATCGAGAATGACCCGGGTGGTGGGGCGACCCAATGCTCCTTTAATTCTTTGCTCATCGATCGCTTTAGTGCTTTTGCCTTGTAAGTCGCTGGCAGTTTCTTTCACCTTGTCCCAGAGCTGTGAGGCACCTGCTTGGATTTGCTCGCTAGCGATAGCACTTGTCGTTTTAATTTGGCGGCCAGTATTAGTGGCTAAGGTGTTGGCGGTAGATTGAGCCGCTCCGGAAGTAGAAAGACCCACAGAATCTAACAAAGCAGCTTCTTGATGATTGGCTTTGGCTCGATCAATCACCTTAGTCGTCACAATTTGCCCCTGAGCAACGACTATGTATCCCTCTGAGGTATAGATTGCTCGTTGTGCCCGTCGCCCTTCAGTTTGCTCCACAGTTAAGCCAGCGACTGCCGTGTCGATGCGTTCGCCTAGGGGTTTAGTGAGAGTACCACCAGCCGATCGATACAGTTCGTCGAGTACTCCTAAATATTCAGCAGTGTCGCACATGCCAGCAGTAATTGTGCTTCCTTCGGCTACTAGTTCGCCGCCATCGGGAGCTTCAACGGTCTTTTGAGCTACTTTACCGATCGCAAAAGCTTTTTGGGCTGCCGGATCGACAATGGTATCTGTTACTTTAGAGCTAACTACTCGTCCTGCTTCTTGGAGCTTTTCACCGGCTATTTGA
This sequence comes from Synechococcales cyanobacterium, assembly GCA_043755495.1. Lineage (GTDB taxonomy): Bacteria > Cyanobacteriota > Cyanobacteriia > Cyanobacteriales > Chamaesiphonaceae > JAAFHZ01. The sequence continues at coordinate 1,076 of JAYUSV010000148.1, read as the reverse complement.
GAGGTTTCTTGAAACTTTTCACCGGCTACTTGAGCGGTTTCTTGGAACTTGTCACCAGCTACTTGGGCAGTTTCCTGGATTTTCTCGCTGGCGCTTTGCATGGCGGCTTTAATGCCACCGACTTGTTCTTCCATCAAACCTGCTGTTTCGGCAGGGACAAAAGCTACATCCTCACCAATTTTGAGGGTTTGGGGAGCGGGGACGAAGGAGCGGCCAGAGTAGGCATCGGCGAACAGGCCACCAGAAGCTTCATAGCCTTCTACGGCACCAGTTGTTTCATCGAAATAGAAATCAATCAAAGTGCCTAAGTCACGACCATCAGTAGTCATGATGCGGGTGCCATTTAAGATGTTGTTATTTTCCAAAATCTTGTAAATGGCATTATGGTCACTAGCAGGAGCGATCGATTCTTTAGATTGAATGATCACGGCATCAACTCCAATGGCTTTTACCTGGTTCAATGGCAGAACTTTGGCATTACTAAACCAGCCCCCTTCGTCAATCAGAAAACCCAAGAGGCGATTGTCATATTGGTCAAAAATGAGATCTACAATAGTCTCAATTTTTTCACCAGAGTCATAGGCGACAACCGGCTTACCAACAATATCTTTTCCCTTACGCATAATCGTTACCTTATTTTTAAATTTAGAGAATATTTAACTGATGTAGGGAGTATTCCAATGACTAGCGGGTGATCGGGGCTTTCTCGATCGCCTCTTGAGGAACTATGATGATTCGCTCTGGTTCTTTCCCAAAGCCTGGAATCACGTTGATGACTCCTGAATATTCCAATACGGCAGCGCCAGCTAATATAGCCAGGAAGGCAATGCCAAAATACGCGGGCGTTTTAGAAGATTTTCCTAGTAATCGTGGCATAAGTATCCGTGGTGATATTAGTGAAGGGTTTGTAGCTAAATTCTATCGATCTAATTTATAGAAAGCAGTGGTTTGCTCGGGGCAAGAACAGCTATTTCCCTTGCTCATCGAGAGTTCCAGCGAGTTTTGTGATCTGGCAATCGATTGCTGTCATTGTAGGAAGCCATCCCATGAAAATGGCTTTCGGTAAAAGACTCTGA
>JAYUSV010000147.1:0-2389 GCA_043755495.1 Synechococcales cyanobacterium | reverse complement strand
CGTAAGGCTTCGCTGTTAGCCCTTTCAGCTTCAGCCTTTCGTTGCAAAGCTTCACTGTTAGCTCGTTCGGTAGGAGTCAGATATCTGGTGTTATTTTCATCATACCAATAAAGCCATTCGCGTTGACTGCTGCTGAATAGCTGCCTTTCGGCACCGATCGCTAAGCCTATTTCTGGCATCCAGTAGGGCTGCTGGCCATTGCTTTGCAATACGTATTTGCCTTCAATTAACTTGTACAGTTGAAATTTGGCTTTTCTTTTGCGCAGAGGTGCATAGATTAGATAGTACAAAACACCAATTTCTTGATAAATATCGAATTTGGTGGTGTTTTCGCCGCCGGGGGTTTTAGAAACAATTTCTAAGGCCAGGATTGGTAAGACATTTTCTTCCCATAGTACAAAGCTCGATCGCATATCTTCGTCAGGAGCCTGTGCTACTCCTAGACTCAACAGACCATCAGGGGCAATATGAGGTTTGTCTGGATGATAATGAAGAGCCATGTCGATCGAGAACAACCAGTTTGTTCGATCGCGCCAAATATCTAGCAAAATTGTTTTGAGCAGTCCTGGTATCAACTCTTGTAGCTCGCTATCCACTGCTGCACCGTCTGAACAAGGTAATTCTGCTGCTGTTGGCAAACCGTCTCGAAACTGCAAGTCTTCGATCGTGGGGTTGCGCTTTTTTGCTAATGTACTTGCTGTTTTGTGGGATTTAGAACTTTGAACCAGTGGCGAAGTTGTCATACAAATTAGCCTTGCTAAACTCTGCACTATTAGTTTAGCTCATCATTAGCCAGACCAGGCAAGGGTTTTTCGGATTTAGTGTTTTTGGGGCACTTCTTCGGCACAGTTCCGAAGACGCTTCGTAGATTTTGGACCTGGGGTGTTCTGGGACGGTAGAATGGTTGAAGGCTCCGAGTTTTCAACATCATTCAGCTATGGCTCAAATTCTTATTGATATTCCCGATGAACTTGCTCAACAGTTAGCACCTTTCCAAGGTCAATTTTCTGAGCTTTTTACTCGTCTAATTGCGACTCCTTTACTCAAACAAAATCTATCGGTTTTGCCTGTAGCCAATTCTACTTACCAAGAAATTCTAGATTTTTTGGTCAGTCGTCCTACTTCGGAACAGATTGTTGATTTTAAGGTTTCAGAGAATTCACACGATCGTTTACAACAGCTACTCCAAAAAAACAAAGAGGCAGCATTGACTGCTACGGAAACTGCTGAACTTGATCTTTATGAACAACTCAATGATCTCGTTGGCCTTCTAAAAGTCCGTGCGTTTGCGACACTTCGCCAACCAACGACTGAACTATGAGTGTCTATATTCCAGCTTCGATCAGACAATTGGTTAGCCAGCGAACAGCAGGGATCTGTGAATACTGCTTGATACACCAAGATTTTTCGATGTATAGTCATGAAATTGATCATGTCGTGGCAATCAAGCATGGTGGTCAGAGCATTGAGGATAATTTAGTCGTTGCTTGTCTGCCGTGCAATCGTCATAAAGGTTCTGATCTCACCAGTATTGACCCTACTACTGGACTTATTACGCCCCTCTTCAATCCTCGCATTCAGGTTTGGTCAGATCATTTTGAGTTAGAGAATGCTTGTATTTTGGGGCTAACAGCAATCGGACGCACTACAGTTTTCTTGTTGCGGATGAATGAAGCTGCTCGCATCCAGCTCCGGCAATCGTTAATCAATCAGGAGTTTTACCCCAATTCACCATGATCATTGCACAATAAGGTCGCTATATGGGTGAGTCGGTCTCGAAGCATCTCATCAATTTCACGACTTGGGCACTATTCGATCGCCGATGTAGGCGGTGGCGTTGCCTTCTACTAGTACCTGGTAGCCTTTCGATTATCCTAGGTTAATCTGGAGCATCCGGGTATCGGTTTGGAGAGCGTTGGTTAATTTAGTATTTCGATCGAGTGCGCTTTTGACTTGCGCCATGACATCGTTGATATTGGCACTGGGGGAGGTTTTGGCAATATTTAGTAAGACGGTACAGAGGGTCTCGATAGCTCCGCTTGCACTAAAGGCGATCAGGTCACTTATGGGGTTAGTGCGGCTGGATTTGTTTAATATAACTTATGGCCATTGTTGGCAGACTTCGCGCATGGCTTGGACTACTAGGTTTAATGTGGATCGATTCTTTCTCAGAGACACTTCGTGAACGAATAAGTAAACAGCTTAACAATCTCATTGATTTTTTAAAAGTTCGTGCATTTGCGACACTTCGTCAATCAACTATTGAACAATGAGTGCTTATATTCTAATATCTGATCTTGATTTAGCGACAGAGACTCGAACTATAATGCTGCTATCAAGAAGCAATGAGATTAATATCTATCTCTAAAATTGTTGCTACTTCTTCACG
>JAYUSV010000146.1:0-2394 GCA_043755495.1 Synechococcales cyanobacterium | reverse complement strand
CTAATGCTGGCTCCCGTGTTTCTGTTGCCAATTCCAGCAGAATTTTCTTTCCTGAAGCCTTTACTGGCGATTCTGAGCAGCACTCTGTTTTGTTATACCGGCGTAACTTTGGCTGATACCCACGGCGGGGCGTTTCTTCGTTTGTTCAGCCCTCAAAATTACAATGCCATGCTGGTGGCAGAAGGGACGTTGCAGCCGGTGAAATCTAAGGCGATCGATACTAGTTGTATTATTGATGGCCGCATTGAAGAATTAATGGCTACTGGTTTTGTGGAAGGCCAAATTTTGGTGCCGCAGTTCGTGTTGCAAGAGTTGCAGCTATTGGCTGATTCTTCTAACGACATGAAGCGGATTCGCGGCAGACGAGGTTTAGATGCTTTGAAGAGAATGCAAGATGAATTTCCTGATTCGATTGTTATTCACCCGATTAATTATGCGGACTTGACTACAGTAGATGATAAGCTACTGCGCTTTGCCAGTGAAATTAATGGCATGTTGCTAACTAATGATTACAACCTGAGTAAAGTTGCTGACTTGCAAAAGGTACCGGTGTTAAATATCAACGATGTAGCGCAGGCACTAAGACCGATCTATTTACCAGGAGACAGCATCGAAATTAAAATCGTCAAGGAAGGCAAAGAAGCTTCCCAAGGTGTGGGCTATTTAGATGATGGCACGATGGTAGTAGTAGAAGAAGGCAGTAAATTTGTGGGTAACGAGGCGCGGATTGTAGTAACTTCGGCACTCCAAACTTCGGCAGGACGAATGATTTTTGCAAAACCTTATGGGATGGCCACTTAAATATGACCACTGGCATTAAATTCGCGGCGGCGATCGAACTCACTCAACAGTTTGTATTGCAGTTACAAGAAGATGTACTTACTCCAGAGCAGGTACAAAATTTTGTGGCAGATTTAGTAGCAACTCAAGAAGGGGCGCGGGGCTTCTTTGTGGGTTATTTGACTAATGGCACGGATATTGTAGACAAAGTTCATTCTGGTGTTATTTTAGGACTAGCTACACATCCAGCAGTAATAGCTGATTTGCTAGTAAAAAATCTAGCCATGTCTACAGCTCAGTACTTGCATTTTCAACGCGAGAATCAGGCCGACATGGCTGCAAATTCTGCGACGGTAGCACAGCGCTCTCATCAGCTGATTGCAGCTTTGAATTTACCCGAAGTTAAATTGATCGCGGAGCAACTGCTAACCGCGATCCGCACTAATGATGGTGAATATGCAGATTTTTTAGAGCGCTGGGGCTATGACGAAGAGCAAAAGAGGTTGATCGAGCAAGCGGTCATGGCTGTGCTCTAGATCGTTAACATTTAAGCACCAGGTGCTCCGCTAGAATGATCGCCCACCTTGATCGATTTGTACAAAGCATCGTACTCAATTGCCGATTTATCCCAGCTTACATCGCAAGCCATACCTCTTTGTTGCAGGGCTTTCCAAGGTTCTTTATAGCGGAAGCCTTCCCAGGCACGAACCATGCAGGTGTACATATCTAGTGGCTCGTATCGATCGAAGCAGTAGCCATTGCCAGTATTGGTAATGGGGTCATGATGGAAAACGGTATCTACTAAACCACCGGTTCGTCGGACGATCGGCACACAGCCATAGCGTAAAGACATTAGCTGACTGATGCCACAAGGCTCAAAGCGGCTGGGCATTAAGAAAGCATCCGCCCCACCATAGACCTGCCGCGACAGCGTATCGTTATACATCAAATAAGTAGCCATCCTGCCGGGATAACGAGCGGCGAGCTGCCAAAGCTGGGTTTCGTAATTGCGATCGCCAGTACCTAGCAACACAAACTGGGCATCGGTGTAAGCCAAAAATCGATCGAGGGTTTGCAGTAATAAATCCAGACCTTTTTGCTCTACTAAGCGCGAGACCATCCCGACTAAAAATACATCTGGGTTGATGGTTAAGCCTACTTCTTTTTGCAGAGTGGCTTTGTTCTCTGCGCGGTTTTCCAGGGTTTTGGCATCGAAGGTTTTCACTAAAGCTTTGTCGATGCTGGGGTCATTAATCTCGGTATCGATACCGTTAACGATGCCCGAAAGTCGATCGCTGATAAAGGAGAGCAGTCCTTCGATTTTTTCGCCATATTCGATCGTTTTAATCTGCTGGGCATAAGTTGGCGAAACAGTGTTCACTCGATCGGCATATTGCACCGCCGCTGCCATTACGTTGTGACCCTGCATGTACCAAGGGCACCAAGTAATCCGGTCTAGATACCATCGCCAGGGCCCTTGATAAGCCAGGTTATGAATCGTAAACACAGTGCTAATTTCGGGGTCTTGGTGCATCCATACCGGAATCATGCCGGTATGCCAGTCGTGGCAATGCATAATCTCCGGTTTCCAGTGGTTCCAAGCAAATTCGGCGG
>JAYUSV010000145.1:0-6971 GCA_043755495.1 Synechococcales cyanobacterium | reverse complement strand
AAATACATTGTGGACTATTTGGTAGAGGGCTACCAAGCTGGGATCACTCCTTTGCCTTGTTCGCAGTGCAACAGTGAAGTGAAGTTTGGGCCAATGGTAGCTTATGCCAAGGCCACTTGGGACAGCGATTTTATTGCTACTGGGCACTATGCCCGGATCGATCAAATAGCTAATCGCTATCGTCTGCGACGGGCAGTGGATTTGACTAAGGATCAGTCCTACTTTTTGTATACCCTGACTCAGCCCATGCTGGCTTCCACTGTTTTTCCTTTGGGTGAAACTCACAAAACCGAGACCAGGGCGATCGCCGACAAAATGGGACTTTCTACCGCTCAAAAGCCTGAAAGTATGGACTTGTGCTTAGTAGAAAAGCATGGTTCGATGCAGTCTTTCCTTGAAAAATACCTAGAGCCAGCCCCTGGGCAGATTATTAACTGCCAAGGAGAGGTGCTAGGTGAGCATCGGGGCATTCATAATTACACGATCGGCCAACGTAGAGGCATTGGTTTAGCCACACCAGATCCGCTGTATGTGGTGGCTTTGGATCCGGGTAAAAACCAAGTGGTGGTTGGCTCGCGGGCTGAAACTCATAGCTCAGAATGTATGGTCGATCGAATCAACTGGGTGTCGATCGAGCAACCCAGCACTCCCATTAGAGCCGAAGTGCAAGTAAGATATCGATCGTCTGCCGCCTTAGCCACAGTAATTCCATTAGAAAACGGCGCAGCTAAAATTATTTTTGATGAACCACAGTTTGGCATCACTCCTGGCCAAGCTGCTGTTTGGTACGACGGTGATGTGGTACTGGGTGGCGGTATATTAATTCACTAGATAATATGAGCAGCCCAGTACAGTTGTTGTTTTATTGCAAAGTTATTTTTTACGAACTGAAGCCAAATGTGAAATTTTGTTTATGACTGGTTTGATTTCACTCACAACTCCTTCCCTGAGCTTGTTTTTGGCTTTTGGCTGTTTTCTAGCTTTCTCAACTGCAAGATTTTTGGAATTTAGGCGTAGTTCTAGTAAAACAATTAGAGATGTAGCTAAAAAGGCACCCAAAAGCACACCCAAAAATACGATGAAGTACTCAATCGATGGGGCTGGTTCTTTTGGAGCAGTAGCCTTATTAATTACTCGGGCAGTAGATTTACTGTCATCTTCTACTACTTGCAATTCTTGGACTTTTTTCTGAAGAGTTTGATAGGTACTTTGAGGTACTTCTAGTCTTCTTTCTAGCTCTCGCTGCTGTTGTTCTAACTGAGGCAGAGCCTTGACTCGTTGCTCGTAGAGCAGTCTAGAATTTCGCAGGGAAGTCAGTTTTTGAATCCAGCCCAATCGCTGTACCTCTGACTTGAGGAATTCATTGATTAACGATTGCCTGAGTTCATTAATTTGAGGCACTTCTCGATTTGGGGGGTTGAGAGTGGTAGCTGTATTGCCACTTGACTGGGCAATCTGTCGTTGCAACATACTTTTGAAGTTAGCTTTCTTGGATTCTAGATCGACAATTTCTGGATTAGAATCTTTGAACTGACTACGTTTGTTTGCTAACTTTCGGTCAATATCCTGGATATCAGCTAGAGTTGCTTTAATAGCTGGTGACTGACTGATCGCACTGGCAGCCAGTGCATCTTCGGGATTTAAACCCACTTGCTGACGCAGTTTACTGGTCTGAGCAGTTAATTGTTCTAGCTCAGCCTGAGCATTATTAATTTGTGCATCTAAGTTACCGATCGCCGCTACGGCTGATTTAGTTTCTTCGGAGAGATTAGCAATATTGTTTTGTTGTTTAAAAACTCGAATTGCCTGCTCGGCACCTTCTACAGCAACTTTAGTTGCCGGAATTTGCTTAGCCATCAACAGGCGTATTGCTTTCGCCTCGCCTCGGTTAACCAAAATATCGTGTTCTAAATAAGTATCGATAATGGTATTAACCACAGCGGCAGCTTCTTCTGGGGCACCACTTTTGTATGTGATCTTGAGCACATCGGCACCGCCGACAATTTGTAACTTGAGCCCTCTCTCTAGTATGCCGATTTCTAGCGGTACACCTTTAGGATCTTTAAGCTGTAGTTTATCGATGGTTCTTTGTAAAATAAATGGAGAAGAAATCACCTCCATTTGAGTACTAATCGGGTTTTGGGTTGATACCAAAGGCTTTAAATCTCCTGCTCCTTCTTGAGAGCTGGGCAGCAGGCTATTACCTACAACATTAAAAGCTGGTGCTTTGAAAAGCAGCTTACCAGCAGCTTCATAAGATGGTTTTAGTCTCGTAGTGGCAGCAGCACTGAGCAAAACCGAAGCCAAAAAAACCGAAGCAGCCGGCAGCCAATGGCGTTGAACGATCTTGAGGTAATGAACTAAATCTATATCGATCGATTCCCGATAGTTTTTAAATAGCTTCGTCTCGCTGAATTCTTTTGATCTAATAAAAAGCCGTGAAACCTTCGAAAATCTGGAATTATCAGTAAACATCGTCGATTCATCAGAAAACTCCGCAGCCTCTGGTCTTTTAAAAGTCTTGGATGCTGGAATATTCTGTTCTATGGACGATTTGCGGGGGATGCCCATTAACGCTGCCTCATGCCTTAGTCAAATTGAAAATCAGGAATGGCCTTAGCATACTCTATCTTGTTCTAAGGTTTTTTTACTATGAGTAAATGGCTGAAAGCCAGACCATTATCTACTGCGAATTGCTGAAAACAGGCTAGAAGTTGTGATCTAGATCAACTTTTAGCCTGTTTTGTAATTAGATGAATTAACTACAGAATAACTACTTAGTTGAGAATTCTGGCGGCTTCAGTAGTCTTGTTCGTTGTTACGGGTATCGGAATTTTCCAGCGAGTTTTGGTGTTTTGGCCTCCATCGCGCAGGGTATAAACCCAAGATAGCAATCGTAGCCACTGGCGAGGATTCTGGCTTTCGATCGAACTCTGCCAGCGCCAAGCTAGCTTAGGCACCCAACTAGCAAAACAAAAGTTTATTAATGCTGCCATGGTAAAGTTGAAAAAACTCACTAACCAACGTAGCAAATCTTTAGTCCCGGCCATTTGCCAAATCCACAGTAATAATGCTGGGTTTTGCCAAGCAGCTTTTAAGGCCAACCGATTAAAGGTCAACCAATCGGTGCGATCTTTGATAAAAGTATCCGCGACCTCAGGGGCTTCATTTGCCAATAGCCCAAAGAAATTATTCAGCATTACATTCACTCGCTGGGGTGGTAGATGCTGTCCGGTGGGCACCATCATTCCCTTAGAAAACATCCAGGTGACTGCTACATTGCTTTGATAGGCACAAACCAAGTTTAAATCTTGGGCTGTGAGTAGATCATGAGTCAAGGCTGTATCCAACAAATGGGTGAGGCGAGGCATATTCCGCACCAACGAACCAAAACCGGTGAAGACTAAAGGTGATTGCAGCGAAGCAGCATCGCCGATCTCTAGGACTCGATCGAAGGCAATGGTTCGATCTTTACTACCAGTGGTAAAGTGGCCCGGAATATAGCCAAAAGTTGGTTTACGCCATTCCATTTTTTCCATGTCACAGCGCCGATACTCTGGCAGGATGGTAAAAAAATCTTCGTACATTTCGAGTAACGAGCCAGGGTTTTCGGCGTTGACTTGATGGTAGTGAAACAGATAGACCGTAATTTCATCGCCGTCACCAGGAAACAGCTCCCAAATTAGCTGACGGCCTCGGGAAATATCGCCGTGACTAAACAATACGTCACCATACTTGGCATCCCATACCTCTGGGGCAAAGCCCTTGGAAATAGCCGCGCCCACAGTCGGGCAAACACTATTAAAAGTCCCGACTCCATTGAGTTGCCAAGCGATCGGCGAAGCAGTGCCCATCGCATCGATCACTAATCGGCCATGAGCGACTCGCTGACTGCCATTGGGTAAATAAGTCGCCGTCACAGTGGCTGATCGATCGCCTACATCGACCCGCTGAAACTCAGTCTCATCCCAAATTTCACCACCGGCTGCTTGCAGCTTGTCTCCGCAAACTCTTAATAATTTCTCGGCATCAATGCAGATATTTAGCACCGTGGGAGTCGCCAATATCTTGGATTGGAGCTTCAGAGGGTTATTGGCATCAAAAAACTTACTAAAACCATCCATATATTCTCGGGCAATCAAACTCTCAAATTCAGCGGTAGTAAACAAGCCCAAATCAATCAAGCGCTGAAATTCGTCCCGAGAAATATTCCATTCTCGGTTCATGCGGCCAAAGGGTAAGCGCTCTAGCAATAAAACCCGATAACCAATCTTGGCCATCACTGCTGCATGAATTACTCCTAGAGCACCACCGATGTAGATCAAATCGTAGTTTGGGTGATCGGTGCCACTGCTAGAAAAGACGACTTGCTTGGGCTGTTGGGGATTACGCACACTTTCCCGCCAGCGTTTTTCCCACCAATAAACTCGCTGTAAATCGGCCTCTCCTTTGGGCATTTTTTGGAAAAATTCAGCAGTTTTAGGATAAAAAGGAGAGATCGCCTCAAAGATAGACTTATTGCTGAGATCAATGATGGGTAATTGGGGATAGTGATGGGGAAAAGCCGATCGAATTTCTGCTGTCAAACTACGGATAAGTCTCTGTTCACCAGGGATAACCTGCTTCGCCCACCGAAAAACTTTTAGATAGGTGGTACGCTGCAAAGACCACAAAAACACGGTTAGTTCGCCGTTACCTAAAACTACTTTTACTCCTGAGTCTGTCGCCACTTTGCCAGCAACTGACCACTGAGTTTGGAGCCAGTCTTGAACTTCGGTGAGTTCGGGAGTGGGGATTTCTAGGTATAAAAGTTCTTCCATGATGTTTTAAATGTTTTGCTGATGGGTCAAGAGCGATTTTTTTAGCCGGAAACCCGTAATCCTTTGGTAGCCAACCATTCAGTATTGAATAGTTTAGATTGGTAGCGTGCCCCACCATCACAGAGTACCGTAACGATGGTGCGTCCAGGACCCATTTGTTTGGCTAATCTAACTGCGGCAGCGACGTTAATACCCACGGAGCCGCCCATAAATAGGCCATCTTGGCGCAAGAGCTGGTAAACCACATCCACACATTCTTGGTCGTCGATTTGAATGGCATCATCGATCGGCACTCCGGCTAAGTTGCCAGTAACCCGACTGTTGCCGATACCTTCGGTGATAGAGCTACCTTCCATAGTCAGTTCACCGGTTTTGACGTAGCTGTAGAGAGCGCTGCCTTTGGGGTCGGCCAAGACGTTTTTGACTTGGGGGTTTTTTTCTTTCAGGAACATTGCTACACCGGCAAAGGTGCCACCAGTGCCGGTAGCTGCCACCCAAGCATCTACTTTACCGTCGGTTTGTGCCCAAATTTCGGCGGCGGTGGTTTCGTAGTGGGCATTGCGGTTGGCTAAGTTTTCAAATTGGTTAGCCCAGACAGCATTTTCTAGCTCGGCGGCCAGCCGACCTGAGACTTTTACGTAGTTTTCGGGATTTACGTAGGGTACAGCAGGAACTGTGCGAACTTCAGCTCCTAGGGTGCGCAGAGCTTCGATTTTTTCGATCGATTGAGTCTCGGGAATCACGATTAAGCACTTATAACCTTTGGCGTTACAAATGTGGGCAAGGCCAATGCCAGTGTTACCCGCGGTGCCTTCCACTACGGTGCCACCTGGTTTTAATAAGCCTCGGCGTTCGGCATCCTCAATAATGTATAATGCTGCCCGGTCTTTGACGGAGCCGCCGGGATTAAGAAATTCGGCTTTGCCTAAAATTTCGCAGCCGGTGGCATCACTGAAGCTGTTCAGGCGAATGAGGGGGGTGTTGCCGATTGCTGCGACGAAGCCGCGTTTGATGTCCATAAGGTCGATCGATGTTTTCTGCTCTTTAAGGATTATCCCTCGAATCGATCCCCAAAGCTATCAAGAAATGCTTTCTTTGGTCGGTGCTTTTGGCGGAATGCCTTATAATTTTCAGGATTCATACTCCTGGTAAAGTCTTATGCCTAACGAAGAAGTGCTCAATGCTATTGCTGGTGGTCTGGCGATCGTGATTTCGATCGGGGGGATTTTGATGATGTTTACAGATACTTTTACCAGAAAGAAAAGATGACAAGCAACTCGTAGACTGCATAGCCACCACGAATCTGAAATCTCGACAATAAATCGAGGCTATACTGGGTTTGTATTTTGGGAGATGCTGTAAAACTATGTCTGTCATCCAGATTCGGGAACAAGGTGTAGTCGAGAATGGCTTTGAAGTGTTGCTGCATGTTGATGGTCAAGATTATGGCCGGGTATTAGTCAGGGCACCTTTTGCCAATCGACCTCAGCAGGATGCTGATTTGACTTGGTATTTTGAGAAGTGGCTGCGGATGCCATTTGTAGATCAGGTGCGGGCTGCTCGATCGGCCTCCAGCGTCAGAGATTACGGAGTGAGTTTGTTTAAGCAGGTGTTTGCTGATCGACACGCTTACAGCGCTTATGATCGGCTCAAAAATGACCTAGAAAGTTTGGAGATCGAAGTTATTGGGGCAACCGCCGATTTTCAGGCTTGGCATTGGGAGGCGCTGCACGACCCGGGTTTACCCCGTCCGTTGGCGGTGGATTGTCGGCTGGTTCGCAAGCATACCCAAAGAACGGCGATCGGGTTGGTGGTGAAGTCGTGGCCGGTGGTGAATGTGCTGTTGGTGACGGCGCGGCCAGGTGAGGAAGATGATGTAGCCTATCGGACTATTTCTCGATCGATGGTAGAGATGGTCAAAAATGCTCATCTGCGGGTAAATATCGAAATTTTGCGTCCGGCGACTTATAAGGCTTTGACTGAGAGGTTATCGGAGCGCGGGGCGGGTTATTATCACATTTTGCATTTTGATGGTCATGGGGCGCTAATGACCTATGAGGACTATTTGACTGGGGTAAAGGGCGGATTCCATATCGTTAGCCCCGCAACCTACCAAAACCCACCCATGTTCGCTCTTAGCCCCACCGAAAA